>NZ_JBMDXJ010000296.1:0-34499 GCF_048594945.1 Pseudactinotalea sp.
GACGCGGCGCGCGAGGTCGGCGTCGAACGTGTCGAGGAAGGACAGCGGCATCTGCGCGAGCGCGACCTCGTTGAAGCGCGCCCAGTAGCTCGGGAGATTCTCGGCCATCTCGTGCGCGAAGGGCAGCACGTGTGCCTCGACGAGCGCGTGAAGATCGTCGATCGATCCGTCGGCCTCCATGCTCTCGAGCAGCGCGGCGCGTTCGCGGTTCACGCGCTGGGTGCGCCGGACCCAGACCGCATCGATCAGGCCCTGACGGGATCCGAAGTGATAGGTGATCGCCGAGTTGTTCTTCTGGCCCGCTGCCCGGGTGATCTGGCGCAGCGGCACCGTGGGACCGGACGTGGCGACGAGCCGTTCTGCTGCGTCGAGAAGCCGTTCGGCAGTCCTTCGCCCTGCACGGTTCTTCTCGGAGGCAGTGGACATGGGCCGCATGGTAGGTCGTCGAAGGGGTCTTGCCAGAACTATGGCATCTGTCTTAGTTTACCTATCAACTCATTCGGGGACGAAGGAGCACTTGGTGTCGAACAGCCTGCCGGAAGGTCAGCGCGAGGCGCGCCGTGGCCACCGGCCAGGTGCGCAGCGGTGGGAGGCGAGTGCACCTCGGCGCCTCTCGTCTCCCATCGCTTGCTTCGTCGCGCGCGGCTCCACCGGGACCGGATAACCGTGCCGCCGGAGGGGGAGCGTGCGATGACGCGATGCTGGACGTGGGCGCCGTGAGCGCACAGGGGGAGGCCGAGACCGGCGCTGCTGAGGCAGCGACAGCCGCGCGACGGAGGCTCACGCCGAGGTTCGGCCTCGGTATTCAGTCGAAGCTGCTGATCATGCTGCTGGGCGTCAGCCTCGTCGCTGCCGGCGTGGTGGGTGTGATCGGGTACGTCAACGGCCGCGAGTCGCTCCGTGAAGCCGCGCTCGACCAGCTCGTCACCATTCGCGAGCTCCGGACCGAGCAGATCGAGCGCGAGTTCGCCTCGCTGCAGCGAGGTGTGCTGCTCGACTCTCGCAACGCCAGCGCCGTCGAAGGCGCCATGGCGCTGATCGAGGGCTTCAGCGCGCTCGACGGCGTGGTCCTCACCTCCGAGGAGGAGGCCACGCTCGAGGCCTACTATGCCGACGAGTACGTCCCCGCGCTCGAGCAGCGCACCGGTCTCGACTTCGCGACTGAGTCGCTGATCCCGAGGTCCACCGCCGGGCGCTACCTGCAGCTGCACTACACAGCCGATCGCGCCTACGACGACTTCGACGCGGGGCTGGCCATGAACGATGCGGGTGACGGCTCGGCGTGGAGTGAGGCGGCTGCGGAGTACGGTGCGTACTTCAGCGGGTTGGTCGAGACGCTCGGGTATGAGGACGCCCTGGTGATCGATGCCGACGGCAACGTCGTGTTCACCGCGTACAAGAGCGTCGATCTCGGCGCGAACCTTCACGGTGAGCCCTATGCGAGCTCGGTGCTGACCACCGCGTACGACGAGGCCATGCGCACGGGCGCACTCGACGCCGTGCTCACGACCGACTTCGAGGGGTACCTGCCCTCCCTCAACGTACCGACTGCCTGGGTGCTGTCGCCGCTGGGAACGTCGTCCTCGATCATCGGTGTTCTCGCGGTCCAGGTACCGATCGAGCAGATCAACGACGTGATGACGGGCTCGCACACGTGGGCGGACCAAGGGCTGGGGGAGACCGGCGAGGTGTACCTCTCTGGTCACGACGGCCTGATGCGCAGCGTCTCTCGGCTCCTCGTGGAGCACCCGGACGATTACATCGAGACCGTGGTGGCCAACGGCACCCCGGTGCAGACCGCCGAGCGGATCGTCGAGGTGGGCGGAACGGTCCAGCTGCAGCCGGTCGACCACGAGGCGGTCCAGCAGGCGCTGCAGGGCAGAACCGGCACGGCCTCGGCGGCGGACTACACGAACGCCGCCAGCCTCGTGGCATACGCGCCGTTGCAGATCGAGGGTCTCGACTGGGTGATCGTGGCGCACATCGACCAGGCAGAGGCATTCGCCCCGGTCACTGAGTTCACGCGCAACCTGGTGCTGTCGACGTTGGCGATCCTGCTTGCCGTGTGCGTCATCTCGTTGCTGCTGGCGCAGGTGTTCAGTCGACCGGTGCAGCGGATGCTGGAGGCGGTGCGTCGCGTGGCGGGGGGAGACCTCGCCGTCGAGGTGCCCGAAGGCTCCCGGGACGAGTTCGGCGATCTCGGCTCGGCCTTCAACGAGATGGCGGCCAGCCTGCGGATCAAGCAAGAGCTGATCGACAGTCAGCGTGAGGAGAACGAGCGGCTCCTGTATGCCCTCATGCCGGAGACGCTCGCGCGTCGGTATCAGGAGGGTGAGGAGACGATTGCGGAGGAGCGTGACAACGTGGCGGTGGTGTTCGCCGAGCTCGTCGGCTTCGACGAATTCGCCCGGACGCTCACCAGCGAGGAGGAGACGGCTCAGCTCAACACCCTGATGCGTGGCTTCGACGAGGCTGCGGAGAAGGCGGGCGTTGAGAAGGTGCGCACGTTGCGTGGTGGCTACCTCGTCTCCTCGGGCCTGTCGACGCCTCGTGTCGACAACGTGGGCAGAGCGGTCGAGTTCGCGCTGCACATGCAGACGGCAGTCGAACGTTTCGCGGCGCAGAACCAAGCAGCCGTCGGTGTGCGGGCGGGTGTGTCGACCGGAACGGTCACCAGCGGGCTGGTTGCCAGGACCAACCTCGCCTACGACCTGTGGGGTGAGGCGGTCAGCCTCGCCTACCGGGTAGGGGCGGTCTCGGACGCGCCGGGCATCTATGTGAGCCAGGCGGTCCGTGAACGGCTGCCCGAGGGCACGAAGCTGCGTGAGGCGGGATCAGTCACCTCCGGCGGGCAGACGGAGACGATCTGGAGTGTGGAGCGATGATCGACCCGGTGGCGCAGGGATGGCTCGGCTGGGCGCTCGCGATCGCGCTCGGGGTCCCGCTCGCGCTCGTGGTGCTTACCGAGATCCTGAACGCACTCCAGCGTCGGAGACACCCAGCTGTCAAGCCGGTGCGGCTGCTACGGAACTGGGTCGTGCCGGCCGTCGGGTTGTTGATCCTGGTGGTGTTCGCGGTACGGTCGCCGGCCGACCAGGTGTGGGTGCGGGTCGTCGCCACGGTGGTTGGCTTCCTGTCCATCCTGTTGCTGCTGTCCGCCTTCAACGTGGCGATCTTCGGCAACGCCCGCCCCGACTCGTGGCGCGGTCGGCTGCCGTCGATCTTCGTCGACATCGCGCGCCTGCTGCTGGTCGTGGTGGGCGTGGCGTTGCTCTTCCAATGGGTCTGGGGTGCCGACGTCGGTGGCCTGGTCGCTGCACTCGGCGTGACGTCGATCGTGATCGGTCTCGCGCTTCAGAACGCGGTCGGCAGCGTCATCTCGGGTCTGCTGCTGCTGTTCGAGCAGCCGTTCCAGATCGGCGACTGGCTCGATGGAGGGGGCGTGCAGGGCCGGGTCACCGAGGTCAACTGGCGCGCGGTACACATCGACACCGGCTCGGGCATCCAGATCGTCCCCAATGCGGTACTCGCCGGCAGCTCGTTCCGCAACCTGAGCAGGCCGCCCGGCGCCCACCACGCCTCGCTCACTCTCGCGTTCTCGACGGCCGACACCCCGCACGACGTGATGCGGTTGCTTGTCGAGGTAGCGGAGCGCGTGCCCGGCCGAGTAACGGACGAGCCGCCGTCGGTCGACTATCTCGGGACGGGGAAGTACCTGGTCTCGCTGCCTCTGCAGGGGCCGGCCGATGTGGCTCGGGCAACGAGCGTGTACCTCGGCTGGCTCTGGTACGCCGCGCGGCGCCGCGGGCTCTCGCTCGACGGCGATGGTGCTGGTAGCGCCGATCCGACCGAGTTCGCAGCGGCGCTGGGTGTGGTGGCATCAACTCTGCATCTCACGGATCAGGAGAGGGACTCGCTCGCGGAAGCGAGTGGGCTCGAGCGCTATGGCACCGGCGAGGTGGTGCAGGCGGCCGGCACCGTGCCCGAGCAGATCCGGTTCGTGGTCGCGGGCCGGGTGCGACTGGTGTCGACAGTCGGCGGTGAGCGAACCACGGTCGCGCAGCTGGAGCGCGGCGACTACCTGGGGCAGACCGCGCTGACACGCGAGGCAGACCCGTGCGAGGCGTTGGTCGCCGAGACGCTCACCGTGCTGGCGGTGCCGCTCGGCTCGATCGATGCGCTGGTGCGGCAGCGCCCGCTGCTGGCCACCGAGATCGGTGAGCTGATCGAGTCGCGGCGCGCACTCGTGCAGCAGCGGGCCGCGGTGGCCTCGGGCTCGACCTCCCTGAACGTCTGAAGCGCCCATACCCGACGAGTGCAACGAGAGGACGTACCCGATGGCCAGAGAGACCGAAACGGATGCCGAACAGGCGAACCCGCCGACGCAGCCGCTCGACATGAGCAGGGTGCTGCGAGCATCGAGGGTCAGCTCGCAGTCCGACGGCCGCACTCTGCACGGCGGCGCGACACGTCCCGCAGAACGACAGCAGGGGCGAGCCTGAGATGGGCGCCGTGCGTCGAGTCCTGCGGGGTGCCGTAGCGGTCGTAGGCATCGCTGCGCTGCTGGGACCTGGCCTGTCGGCCACCGCCGCCACCACGCCGGGCTGGGCCACCTGGGGCGGTCTTCAGGGGGCAGCAGGTGCGTACACGACCACGATGCAGCTGCCGGCGGGCGGCTTTCCTCTCGCCGAGATGACGACAGACTCGCGCGGCGGCCAGGTGGGTGTTCAGTCGGGCGCGACGGTCTGGCTGAGCGAGGGGACGCCACCCGGTGAGATCTTCGGCAGCAGCAGGAACCGGCCGTACCTCAACCTGCGGCCGAGCGCTGACACGCCGGCCTCGCCATCGACGACCACCTACACGTTCGAGCGACCTGCCAGGCCCGGGAGCTGGGCGTTCGTGCTCGGTGACATCGATGCGGACAGGGCGGTCGTCATCGCGCGTGGCGCGGACGGTCAGCTGCTCACCGGCGCCGAGCTGGGGTGGCAAGGCGGCTTCAACTACTGCGCAGCTGCCGGCAGCCCGTCCTGCACCGGAGATGCCGATGACGTCGCCACCTGGGATCCTGTCTCGGGCGAGGTGATCGGAAACGCCGGCGCGGTGGACACCTCCGGCGCGAGCGGCTGGTTCATGCCGACGGTGCCGGTGTCGAGCCTGACCATCTACTTCTTCCATCGGTTGGGCTTCCCGGTCTACCAGACCTGGTTCGCCTCGTTGGCGCGCGACATCAGCGGCACCGTGACACACAGCGACAGCGGACCGCTGGCGGATGCCACTCTCACCCTCCTCGACCCGGATGGCAGCGTGGTCGCGACAACCACCAGCGCAGCCGACGGCACCTACGGCTTCGCCGGCTTCGCGGCGACCGACGGCTACACGGTCGAGGTCCGTGTCCCGGGTGCACCGCCCGGCAGCCCTGGCTACGTCGTCGATGGTCCGGCCACCCGCTCCGCGGACCTGTCCGACGCCGATGCGACCGATGTGGACTTCGTCGTCCGGGACATCGTGCCGGCGTCGGTGAGTGGTCGCGTCATCACGGCCGGGGGCGAGCCGGTGCCGGGAGCGGTGGTCACGTTGATCGATGCCGACGGCGTGGAACGATCCGCCGTGAGCGACTCCACGGGCGCGTATCTGATCGACACCGTGCCGGTAGGCGAGCACACGTTCTCGGTCGAGCCACCGCAGGGCTACGCCGTCGTCTCGTCTCCGCCTCCGCTCGATGTTCCGGCCGGGAGCGAGGAGCCGATCGTCGACCAGGACGTGGTGGTGCAGCCGGCACCATCGGTGGCGGGTGCGGTCACTGCGGGCGCTCAGCCCGTGGCCGGTGCACTGGTGACGATCACCGGCCCCGACGGTGCCCGGAGCGCAGCCACCGGCGCCGACGGCAGCTACTCCTTCGATCTGCTTCCGCCGGGCGAGTACACCGTGACGATCGAGGTTCCTTTCGGCTACACGGCCGGCGGCCCCACGACGCGTGACGTGACGGTCGAGGCGGACGACCTGATGGATGTCGACTTCGCGCTGCAGCGTCCCGGGTCGGTCGGTGGCTACGTCGGCGACGACGACGGCGCTCCGGTCGCGGACGTGACCGTCACGGTGACAGGCCCGGACGGGCCGGTGGTCGTGACCACGGACGCGGCGGGCAACTACCTCGTGGACGATCTGCCGGCAGGTGAGTACGAGGTAGTCATCGACGTCCCCGACGGCTATGGCGCCGAGGTCACACGGCGCACGGTCACGATCTCTGACGCCGGCGAACGTCGACTGGACGTGGACTTCGAGGTCCAGGTGGACGTCGAGCCGCCGACCACGGACCCTCCGACGGCGGACCCTCCGACAGTCGACCCCTCGACCGATCCGACGAGCACCGACCCCGCCATCGGCGGGCCGAGCACGTCGGCGAGCCAGGATCCGGCACCGGGGGCTTCCGGGGGCACCGGCGGCAATGCCGTCGCTGACACCGGCGCGGAGGTCACAGCCGGGCTCGTACTCGCCGGATCGCTGCTCGGCCTGGGGCTGGTGATGGTGGCTCTGGTGCGCAGTCGGTCGAGAGGGTCGTCGCGCCGATAGGCCTCGCGTTCTGATACATATGTTCTACTGGGTGGATGCGGTGGGACGGTCAGAGGCTGGGGGCGGTCGACGGCGATGCGTTGCCCGGACTGGCGGCCTCCGACGGACTCGTGCGCACCTTCGACACCCCGGAGTTCCGGGGTATGGAGTTCCTCGAGGTCACCTCGCGCAGTGCCCTGAACAAGGTGCCGGGCAACGGCTTCATGGGTGGCGCGTGGACGATCAACCCGTACCGGGGGTGCCAGCATGCTTGCGTCTACTGCTTCGCGCGCAACACACACACCTACCTCGACCTTGACGCGGGTGCGGACTTCGACTCGCGCGTGGTGGTGAAGGTCAACGTGGCGGAGGCGCTCGACGCCGAGCTGAGCCGCAAGCGCGAGCGGCCCGAGCGGGTGATGCTCGGGACCAACACCGACCCGTACCAGCGTGCGGAAGGCCGGTACCGGCTGATGCCCGGTGTGATCCGCACGCTCGCGAAGCACGGCGTGGGCATCTCGGTCCTCACCAAGGGGTCGCTGTTGCGGCGCGACATCCCGTTGCTGGCGGAGGCTGCCGAGCGGGCACCGGTGGATGTCGCGATGTCGATCGCGGTGTTCGACGACGAGCTGCAGGCCTCGGTCGAGCCCGGCACGCCGACCACGGCAGCGCGGCTCGCGACCGTGCGTGCGGTGCGGGAGGCGGGCCTCGCGTGCACGGTGCTGATGATGCCGGTGCTGCCCTGGCTCACCGACTCCGAGGAGCATCTCGACCGCGCGTTCACGATGCTCGCCGAGGCCGGAGCGACGGCGGTGCACGCCACCGCACTGCACCTGCGCCCGGGCGCGCGCGAGTGGTACCTGGCCTGGTTGCGGCGCGAGCAGCCGCACCTCGTACCTCGCTACGAGAACCTTTACGCTGGCGGAGCCAACGCTGCCAAGGACTACCAGGAGTGGCTGCGCGATCGGGTCCGCACGGTCCGGCGGCGGCACCGGCTCGAGGTTCACGAGGAGCGTCGCCGCAGGCACTCCCCGCCCGTGGCCGCCCCGGTCCCGGAGGCTGCGCCGACCCTGTTCTGATGTGAGACTCACCAGGTGAGCGAGAACGAGGTGGTCACCCGGCTGCGCGCTGCCGGGTGCGTGTTCGCCGAGGACGAGGCCGCACTGCTGGTCGAGTCCGCCACGTCGACGGCGGAGCTCGCCTCATTGCTGGATCGTCGGGTCGCGGGGGAGCCGCTCGAGCACGTGCTGGGCTGGGTGGAGCTCGGTGGTGAGCGCTATGTGGTGGGATCCGGCGTGTTCGTGCCGCGGCAGCGGTCGAGGGTGCTGGTCGAGGCTGCGCGTGCGGAGCTGGACGGGAAGCGTGCGCCGGTGGTGGCCGAGCTGTGCTGCGGCGCCGCTGCGATCGCGGCGGCGATTCACCGGGCGCGACCTGACACCGAGGTGTGGGCCAGCGACGTCGACCCCGCGGCCGTGGTGGTCGCGCGACGCAACCTGCCGGCGGACCGTGTGGTTCAAGGCGACCTCTTTGATGGTCTGCCGCTCGAGCTGAGGGGCCACATCGACGTGGTCGTGGCCAACGCCCCCTACGTGCCGACCGACGAGATCGTCATGATGCCCGTCGAGGCGCGCGAGCACGAACCAAGGATCGCGCTCGACGGTGGCGCCGACGGCGTCGCGCTGCACCGCCGCATCGCTGCCGAGAGTGTGACGTGGGTCGCATCTGGTGGCGCCGTGATCATCGAGACCAGCCGCCGGCAGGCGGACCTGACCGTGGCTGCCCTCGCCGCACACGGCTTCACCACAACGATCCTGCGAGATGACGAGATCGACGGGACCGCCGTCGTCGGCCATCGATGATGGGCAGTTATCCCCGCAGCGTGGCGCGCGTGTAGAGGCGTCCTTCACGTAACGTCGGCTCCGTGACTACCACCAAGAACCGATTCCTGTACCTGGCCGCCGCGACTGCGCTCGGCCTCACCCTTGCTTCCTGCGCCGGAGGTGGCGAGGGCGATGAGACCACCGCGCCCGAGGGCGACGCCACCGAGCAGACCGACGGCGGCGACGACACCGCCGAGGGTGATGGCGAGGATGGCGGCGATGTCGCAGCGGGGGGTGCCGAGTGCCTCGTGGGCACGTGGGAGATGACCCCCGAGGCGATGGAGGAGCAGGTCCTCGCGCAGATGGGCGGCGAGGGTGAGGTGAGCGTCGAGGGCACCACCGAGATGACGTTCGACGGAACCACGCTGACGTCGGAGGCCGCCAACACAGCCAGCTACTCCGCCGAGGTCGAGGGCACCGCGATCGAGGGATCGACCGAGACTGACGGGGTCTTCGTCGTCAACTACACCGCCGACGACTCGACTCTCACCTACGGAGAGGTCGTCTCCGCAGAGGGGACCGTCACCGTGACAGTCGCCGGCACCTCGCAGGAGCAGGACTTCGCGAGCAGTGCGGAGCTGCTGCCCGGCCAGGAGGTCGCGTACACGTGCACCGACACTGAGCTGACGCTCAACCTCGAGATGGACAACCCCGCAGGTGGCTCACCGATCACGGTCGAGCAGACCTTCACCCGAGCCTGATCCAGTAGACGAAGCCCCCGGTGCGATCGCACCGGGGGCTTCGTCGTGCTTCGAGAGCGACTCAGACGTTGAGGTCGCTGAGCAGCGCAGCCTTGCTCTTGCTGTAGTAGCCGGGGACCTTGCGCTTCTTGGCCTCGTCACGCAGCTGCGCGACGGTCCACGTGGCGCTCGGCGCACCCGATGCTGCCGCAGCGCTCGCGCCACGAGCCGCACGCGGGGCGCTGCTCGGCCGCTTTGCCGCAGTGCGACGCGTGCTGGTCGACTTCGCGGTGGTGGACTTCGCCGTGGTGGACGTCGCGGCGGCCGGCTTGGCAGCCGTCGACTTCCTGGCCGTTGCCTTGGCCTTGGCTGCAGGCTTCGCGGCAGCCGTGGTGGTGGCAGCGGTCGACGCGGCAGCAGGCTTGCTCGCGGCGGCCTTCTTGGGCGCCGGCTTCGCAGCAGCGGTGGTCTTCCGCGCCGCAGGCTTGCGGGCGGCGGCGGTCTTCGTGGCGGGCTTCGCAGCACGTGCAGCGGTACCGGTGCGGGGCTTCGCAGCCGCCGGCGACGTGCTCGATGCAGTGGTCTCAGCCTTCAGGTTCTCGGCGACCGCGTCCTTGGCGCGGGACTTCCACTTCTTGGTCTTGTCCTTCGCCTTCTGGACATCCTTCTTGGCCTGCTTCTCGGCCGCCTTCAGCTGCTGCTCGAGCTTCTTGACAGTGGACTTCAGCTTCTTGCTGTCGTCCTTCTTGTCGGCCTTCTTGCTCTTCGCCATGGATGGCTCCCTTCGAATGAGTTGCCCTATCTTGCCGCACGAAAGCCGTTCATGCACGGGCCCTGCGCAGCACGGCGCGTCACGTGACCTCCCTCACGTGAAGGTTCGGCCTGCGTGAAGCCTTCACGTGAGGGGGCTAGCGGCGGCGGTCTGCGCCGGGCCGATCGAGTGCAGCAGACACGTGCGCGGGCAGATCGCCCCGCGCGATGTGCGCGATCGTGGTCTCCTCCAGCACCTCGCGCAGCGCCACTCGTGTGGCGAGCCAGACGTCGCGGAGTGCTGCCGATGCACCGGGATAGCTGATGTCCTCCGGCGGCGTGCCTCGCACGTCGGCGAGCGGTCCTTCGACCGCACGGATGACGTCGGCAACCGACACCTCGGCTGGGTCGCGGGCCAGCACGTAACCCCCGAGCGCTCCCCGCCGGCTGCCGACCAGCCGGGCAGTGCGAAGGTCGGCGAGGATCTTCAGCAGGAAGGCGACGGGGATCTCCTGATCGGAGGCGATCGACTCGGCGGCGACCGGGGCGTCGGAGTCGCGCGCCCCCAGCGCCACCATGGCCCTGACGGCGTAGTCGCCCCGCGCCGAGATACCCCCGGTCCCGAGTGTGGCGGACCGCGCCGGCTCACCAAGCGGATCTCCAGAATCCCGATGAAATGGACTAGATCGCTCTCGTTATCGTTCACGGGATCCGACTACGAACCCCAGCGCTGGAGCAGGCATGGAACGCGTCATCATCTTCGCCCTCGTGGGCCTCGCGGCACAGCTCGTGGACGGCTCGCTCGGCATGGCGTACGGCGTCACCTCGAGCACGCTGCTGCTCGCTGCCGGTATCGCACCGGCGGCAGCCTCGGCATCGGTGCACCTCGCAGAGATCGGCACCACAGCCGTGTCAGGGTTCTCGCACTGGCGATTCGGCAACGTGGACTGGGGAGTGGTGGCGCGTATCGCGGCCCCCGGCGCGATCGGCGCATTCCTGGGCGCCACGGTGCTGACGAACCTCTCGACCGAGTCCGCCACGCCATGGATGGCGCTGATCCTGCTCGCGCTCGGCGTCTACATCATCAGCCGGTTCGTGTTCCGCAAGCCGCCGAAGATCAAGGCAGGCTCGCGGCCACGCACCGCGTTCCTCGCGCCGCTCGGGCTGTTCGCCGGGTTCGTCGACGCGACCGGTGGCGGCGGCTGGGGCCCGGTGGCTACGCCCTCGCTGCTGTCCTCCGGCAAGCTCGACCCGCGCCGCGTGATCGGCTCCGTCTCGGCGGCCGAGTTCGCTGTCACCCTGGCGGCGAGCCTCGGCTTCCTTCTCGCACTCGGTACCCAGGGAATCCAGCTGTCGATCGTGCTCGCGCTGCTCGCGGGTGGTGTGGTCGCCGCCCCGTTCGCCGCGTACCTGGTGCGCAAGGTCTCGCTGCCCCTGCTCGGCGCGCTCGTCGGTGGCGTGATCCTCGTGACCAACACCCGCACGATCACGCGAGCCTTCGACGTCGAGCAGGTCTGGATCTACGGCGTCCTCGCCGTGATCTGGGCGACGCTGATCGTCGTCGCTGTGCGCAAGAACCGCGAGCACAAGGCGGCGGCCGCCGCAGACGAGGCCACCGCCGTCGAGCAGGACCCGGAACCCACCACCGTCTAGCGGACGCGTGCCACTAGCTCGCCAGCGTCCGGAGTGTCCGCACCGCGACCGAGAGAGTGGCGATGCCGGGGTTCTCGACCTCGCGGACGGCAGCGAGCGCATCCAGTGCGCGTGCTGTGGAGGTGCCGCCGGCCTTCGCCCAGGTCGCGATGCGCTCGTCGGCCGGCGCGCCCGAGGGCGTGGTTGCCAGCACCGAACGCGTGAGTCCGATCAGCACCGAGGACAGGTCGTCCCGCATCGACGCCCGCGCCATCGAGTCCCACCGATCGTCCTGGGGTAGCTCGTTGACGCGCTGCATCAGGTAGTCGAAGCCGATCTCCGGGGACAGCGCGTAGTACACGCGGGCGACCTCCTCGACCGCCGCGGGATCGTTGCCGGCGATCGCCACGATGTCCAGCAGTGACAGCGAGGCCAGCAGCGCGGCCGCCCGCTCGGCGAACTCCGCCGAGAACCCGGATTCGCACAGCTCGGCGACCTTGGCCTGGTGGCGCACCAGGTCGTCGCCCTGCAACAGCTCGCCGAGTCGGTACATCCAGGTCTGCACGGGTTCAGCGAACGCCTCGACCTCTGCCGCGACGTCCACCATGTCGGGCCGGTTCAGCACGAACCAGCGGGACGCCCGGTCCAGGATTCGCCGGAACGTGAGATACAGGTCGGTCTGCAGCTGCGTCGGCGCGACGTTGTCGGTCTCCTCGACCCCGTTCACGAACGTCCGCAGCCCGTAGATCTCGCGTGAGACCACGTACGCACGCGTGATCTGCTCGGCCGAGCCGCCGGTCTCATCGGTGGCGCGGTACGCGAACGTGATGCCGCCGCGGTTGACCATCGAGTTGACGACCGAGTTGACGATGATCTCGTTCCGCAGCGGGTGCTCGGCCAGCGCCTGCGCATACCGCTCGCGCACGGGCTCGGGGAAGTACTCCGCGAGTGTGCGCGCGAACCACGGCTCCTCGGCCAGGGATGTCGCGGCCAGTTCGTTCTTGAGGGCGAGCTTCGCGTAGGCCAGCACGACGGCGAACTCCGGTCGTGTGAGTCCCTCACCCGCCGCGATGCGCCGGTCGATCTCGGTGGCGTCGGGCAGGAACTCGAGCTCACGGTCGAGCTCTCCGTGCTGCTCGAGCCAGGAGATCAGGCGCGCGTGCACGGGTAGCATCACGGCGCTGTTGGCGCGGCTGTTGCCGAGCAGCACGTTCTGCTCGTAGTTGTCGCGCAACACCTGCTGGGCCACCTCGTCGGTCATCGAGGCCAGCAGCTCGTTGCGCTCGTCGAGCGTCAGATCTCCGGCGCGCACCGGCTCTGTGAGCAGGATCTTGATGTTGACCTCCTTGTCGGAGGTGCCCACACCGGCGGAGTTGTCGATGGCATCGGTGTTGACGTGGACCCCGGCGCGTGCCGCCTCGACACGGCCTTGCTGGGTCGCGCCGAGGTTGCCGCCCTCACCCACCACACGCACGCGAAGCTGGCCGCCATCGACGCGGATCGCATCGTTGGCGCGATCGCCGACCTCGCCGTTGGTCTCGGTGGCGGCCTTGATGTAGGTGCCGATGCCGCCGTTCCAGAGCAGGTCGACCGGTGCCAGCAGCACCCGGTGGATCAGGTCGGCGGGTGTGAGCTCCTCCACGCCGGCCTCGATGCCGAGGGCCGCACGCACCTGCGGGGTGACCGATACCGACTTCGCCGAGCGCGCGTAGACGCCGCCGCCCTCGCTGATCAGGGAGGCGTCGTAGTCGGCCCAGCTCGACCCCGGCAGGTCGAACAGGCGACGCCGCTCGGCGAACCCGGTGGCGGCATCGGGGTTCGGGTCCACGAACACGTGCCGGTGGTCGAATGCGGCGACCAGTCGGATGTGCTCGCTCAGCAGCATGCCGTTGCCGAACACGTCACCGCTCATGTCGCCCACGCCGACGACCGTGAACTCGTCCTCCTGCGTGTTCACCCCGAGTTCGCGGAAGTGCCGCTTCACCGACTCCCACGCCCCGCGTGCAGTGATGCCCATGCCCTTGTGGTCGTAGCCGGCCGAGCCTCCCGAGGCGAAGGCGTCGTCCAACCAGAAGCCGTACTCACGGGAGATCCCGTTGGCGATGTCGGAGAACGAGGCGGTGCCCTTGTCGGCGGCGACCACCAGGTACGGGTCGTCCAGATCGTGACGCACCACCCGCTCTGGCGCCACCACGTCGGGGCCCACGCGGTTGTCGGTGAGGTCGAGCAGCCCGCGGATGAACGTGCGGTACGCCTCCTTGCCTGCCTCCATCCAGGCGCCGCGATCCACGCTCGGATCGGGGAGCTGCTTGCCCACGAAGCCGCCCTTCGAGCCGGTGGGCACGATCACGGCGTTCTTCACCATCTGCGCCTTCACCAGGCCCAGCACCTCGGTGCGGAAGTCCTCGCGTCGGTCGCTCCAGCGCAGTCCGCCGCGCGCGACCTTGCCGAACCGCAGGTGCACGCCTTCGACCGACGGCGCGTACACCCAGATCTCCGCCATCGGGTGCGGCTGCGGCAGGTTCGGCACCCGGCGGCAGTCGAGCTTCATCGAGACGTAGGGCTTGGGCGAGGACGCCTCATCGACCTGGAAGAAGTTCGTGCGCAGCGTCGCCCGTACGATCCCGATGAAGGATCGAAGGATGCGGTCGGCATCGAGACTCGCAACGTCGTCGAGCTGGTGCAGCAGATCCTGCACCTGGGAGGCGGCGTCCTCTTCGCGCTCTGTCTGGCTGCCGGCGCGGTCGGGGTCGAAGCGCGTCTCGAACAGGCGCACCACACCGCCCGCGAGGCGCGGGTTCGCCACCAACGCCTCCTCGATGTACTCCATCGAGAACGCGGACCCGACCTGCCGCAGGTAGCGCCCGATGGCCCGCAGCACCACGATCTGTCGCCAGCTGAGGCCGGCCGTGAGCACCAGCGCATTGAGCGAGTCCGACTCCGCCACCCCGCTCCAGACCGCCGCGAACGCCTCTTCGAACGGGCCACCGTCGGCATCCCAGAGCTCGGGCTGCGCACGCAGCCCGAAGTCGTAGATGTGCAGATCACCCCGCTCGTGCACCGGAGAGGTGATCGAGTAAGGGCGCTCGTCCACCGCCTCGACCCCGAGGTCGGTCAATACCGGGAGCACGGTCGTGAGCGAGAGGGGCCGGTCGGAGTAGACCTTGAAGCGCCGCTCGCCCGGTCCCGCACCCGGTGCCAGATGCACCGACGCACCCGACGACGCCAACTCACCCAGGCGAATCAGGTCGCCGACCGCATCGGCCGGCGCGATGTCCTCCTTGTACGCCTCCGGGAAGCCGAAGCGAGCGAGCAGGTCGTTGGCGACGTCCTCGCCATCGCCGGCATCGTGGATCGCGTCGGCGAGCTGCTCGTCCCAGGTGCGGATCGCCTCCAGCACACGATCCTGCAGGGCGTCGGTGTCCACGTCAGGCACGGACTGCCCGGTGCCCGCGCGCACCACGTAGTGCACCTGCGCCAGTGGCGAGTCCGACAGCCGGGTGGTGTAGTCCACGTGCTCGGCGTCGAACTCCTCGCGCAGCAGCGACTCGATCCGCAGCCGCACCGCCGTGGTGTACCGGTCGCGTGGCACGAACACCAGGGCGGAGGCGAAGCGGCCGAACTCGTCCTTGCGCACGAACAGCTTGGGGCGGCGCCGCTCGGCGAGGTACGCGACCTCCTGCGCGGTGTGCGTCAGCCGGTCCACGTCCACCGCGAACAGCTCGTCGCGCGGGTAGGCCTCGAGGATCTGAGCCAGGTCCTTGCCGGAGTGGCTGCTCGCGGCGAACCCGGCGCGCGCGAGGACCTCCTTGGCCTTCGCCCCCGCGATCGGGAGCCGGAAGACCGACTCGGCATACGCCGTCGAGGTGAACAGACCGAGGAAGCGCTTCTCGCCGGTGACGGCGCCGTCGGCATCGAAGGTGCGCACGCCGATGTAGTCGAGATAGACCGGACGATGCACGGTGCTGCGGGAGTTGGCCTTGGTGATCGTGAGCAGGCGCGGGTCGCGCGCGGTGGACTGCGCCTCGGGGCGCAGCCGGGAGTACGGACCCTCGGCGTCGCGCAGGATGCCGAGACCGGAGCCTTCGATCGGTCGAAGCACGAGCTCGGTGCTGCCGTCGACCTCGACCTCCTCCAGGCGATACTCGCGGTAGCCCACGAACGTGAAGTGGTCCTCGGAGAGCCAGGTGAGGAACTCCTTGGCCGGTTCGACCTCAGCAGGGTCGACCGTGGCAGGCACCCCGCGCTCGAGGTCCCGTGCGATGTCCTCGCATGCGTGCCGCATCGGGAGCCAGTCCTCGACGGCGGCCCTCACGTCGTCCAGCACCTCACGCAGGTGCGTGGCCAGGGCCTCCTCGGCCTCGGCCGAGGGGAGCCGGTCCACCTCGAGGTGCATCCAGGACTCGGCTGTGCCGGCGCGCGTGGGTGGCCGTTCGTCGCGTATCTGTTCGAGCGCGCCGGACTCGCTGCGGCGCACCACGAGCAGGGGGTGCACGATGAGGTGCACGGACAGCTCGTCCTGGGCGATCGCCGCGGTGACCGAGTCCACGAGGAACGGCGAGTCGTCGGTGCAGATCTGCACGATGCTGCGGCGGGATGTCCAGCCGTTCTCGCGGATCGAGGGGGAGAGCGCACGGACGAGCGTCTGGCGCGGCTCGCGCGTGGCGGCGAAGTCGCGGAGCGAGGTGACCGCACCCACGAGGTCGCGCGGCTCCCGCTCGGTCAAGTCCTCGGTCGCGACGTGCTCGAGCACGCGCTCGATGAGCGGCTGAATGTCACCTGTCGCTAGTTCTGAGGTCCGGGCGAACACCGCCTGACGCTCGGAGTCGCCGATCTCGGTCTCAGCTGCCACGGTCCGGCTCCTTCGCACGACGACGTCCCTCGCGTCGAGTCTATGAGCGTGCTGCCGGGCTGGGGTGGTGGTTGTCTGCGCCTCGGTACCGGAATGCTCGCCTGCTGGTCAGGCCTGCTGCCAGAGCTGTCCGACGATCTCCAAGAACACCCACACGTCGCCCTTGTCGTAGCTCTCTGGAGCCCCGCTGCCGCCGAGCATCGGGTAGGGGACCGGCATGTAGACCTGGTCGGGGTCGATCGGTCCGAGCCTGTCGACGACTGGGCGCACCAGGTCGGGCGGAAAGATCCACGCCTGGAATCCGGGGTCGCCGGTGACGGTGCGCTGGAACTCCGCGAGCGACCCAGCCGGGTACCCCTTGCTTCCGCCCTGCAGCGGGTAGACCACGCAGAACTGTTGCTGGGCGCTGTCGGAGAGGAACACGTGTCCCAGTCGCGAGAACCCGTGCAACAGCGGGTAGGGGTCATGCACGCGGGGCCAGGAGGGCATGAACTCGGCGGTCGAGACCGGCTCGGGGGAGAACGTGTACGGGGTCCAACCGGCGAGGTCGCCGAGATGCGGTGTGCTCACGGATCGAGCCTAGGTCCGCGGTCACCGCCAGGGACAGGGCAGACCTGCCTACGCTGGTGCGGTGATCGAGCTGGGAGTGGACACGTTCGGAGACGTCACGGTCGATGCGGACGGGCTGCTCGTCCCGCACCACCAGGTGATCCGGGACGTCGTGGCGCAGGGCGTGCTAGCCGACGAGGTGGGGCTTGACTTCTTCGGGGTGGGGGAGCACCACCGTGAGGACTTCGCGGTGTCCGCCCCTGACGTGGTGCTCACCGCGGTCGCGGCGCGCACCGAGCGGATCCGGCTCGGGTCCTCGGTGACCGTGCTCTCTTCAGACGACCCGATCCGGGTGTTCCAGCGCTTCGCCACGCTCGACGCGATCTCGAACGGCCGCGCCGAGGTGACCTTGGGGCGCGGCTCGTTCACCGAGTCGTTCCCGCTGTTCGGGTACGACCTGGCCGACTACGAGGAGCTGTTCACCGCCAAGCTCGACTTGTTCGCTGCGCTGCTCAAGGAGGGGCCGGTCAGATGGGCAGGCGCGACCCGCCCCCCACTGGAGAACGTGACGGTGTACCCGCAGACCGCGAGCGGCTCGCTGCGCACCTGGATCGGGGTGGGCGGCAGCCCGGAGTCGGTGGTGCGCGCCGCAAGCTACGGGCTCCCGCTGATGCTGGCGATCATCGGCGGCGCCCCGGAGGGGTTCGCGCCGTTCGCGGAGCTGTACGCCGATGCGCTGGCCGAGTACGGGCGCGAGCTGCAGCCCGTGGGTGTGCACGCGCCCGGCCACGTCGCCGCCACCGACGAGCAGGCGCGGGACGAATACTTCCCGCACTATGCGGCCATGGCCGCCCGGATCGGGCGTGAGCGCGGCTGGCCGCCGCTCACGCGCGAGGCGTTCGAGGCCGAGGTGCGCGAGGGCGCCCTGTTCGTTGGTTCGCCCGAGACCGTGTCCGCCAAGATCATCCGAACCGCGACGGCGCTGAAGCTGTCCCGCTTCGACCTCAAGTACAGCGCGGGCACCCTTCCGCACGAGCTGATCACCTCGTGCCTCGAGCTCTACGGCCGCGAGGTGGCACCGGCGGTGCGAGCCGCGCTCTAGCCGCCGAGGCCCTTGGCGCGGGCGAGGCGTTCGACCATCTCGGGCGCGCGGGTCTCGAAGTCGAGCACCTTGGCCCAGGTGGGCGTCAGCGTGATCTTGGCCATCCGGTCGTAGAGGGCGGTGACCTGCTCACGGAAGGACTCGAACGCCTCTCCTTGGAACGAACGGCGAGCGCCCTCGAGATACTCGGGCACCACGCCGTCGACCATCTCCACGGTGACCGTGCCGCGCACGAGCAGCACCACGGGCGGCTGGGTGTCGGTGTCGATGGTGAGCGCGACCGCCGGGTTCTGCCGCAGCGCCTCGATCTTCGGGGCGCCTTCCGCGGTGGCCATCACGAACGTGGTGCCGCTGAAGTGGTACCCGATGGGGATGGCGCGGGGTGTGCCGTCGGTGGCGATGTACGCCAGGCGCGCCGGGATGGGCGAGGCCAGCAGCCGTTGCGCGAACGGGTCGTCGTTGATCAGGCTCAGCACCTGCTCGGGGGTCATGACCGCACCCAGGTCTCGAGGCTGGTGAGGGCCTGGTCCCAGCCGTCGTAGATGAAGCCATCGCCGGAGGCGCCCGCGGCGCCCTGCAGGCGGAACGTCATGCGAGTGCGCTCGGCGAGCGGCTCCAGGTCGAGCGTGATGCGCATCGCGTCCTCGAGGCTGTCGCCGGGGTGGCCCCAGCTCATCATCAGATGGTGCGGCTCATCGATCTCGATGTACTCGCCGCCCGTGGGGTAGGTGTCGCCGGTCTCGTTGTTGACCATCGTGTAGGTGTACCTGCCGCCCACGCGAAGATCGATGGTGACGCTCTCGCGTGGGGTGCTGACGCCGTCGGGCAGCCATCGGGCCAGCTGGTCGGGGTCCACCCAGGCAGCCCACACCCGGTCGGGTGCGGCATCGAACTCACGGACGATCGTGAACTCCTTGGCGGTCATGCGTTCCTCTCCTCTCCCGGCGCCGTGCGGCGCAGGTGCTCATCGAGTCGGTCGAAGCGTTGTCCCCAGGCGGCGCTGTGCTGGGCGATCCAGACCGACGCCTCCTCCATGCCCTCCGGGTGGAGGTGGCACGGGCGGTATTGCGCGGAGGCCGAGCGGGTGATGAGGCCGGCCTCCTCGAGCACGGTGACGTGCTGCGAGACCGCCGGTCGGCTCATCCGGTACGGGGCTGCCAGCTCGGTCACCGACAGCGCCCCCGACTCCAGGCGTCGCAGGATGTCGCGCCGCGTGGGGTCGGCGAGCGCGGCGAAGGTGCGGCTCAATGCGTCCGTCGCCACCGCCATCGCTCCTCCTGGGTAAGCACTCTCTTACGTAAGTGGATGCTTACACACCTGAGGTGGCCCCGTCAACCCCTCGACGAGCGGACGTCAGGCCGGATCGGCGATCGGTGGCTCGGGCTCCACGGCGACCTTGCTCACCCGGGAGCGTTCGTCGGCCTTGACGGCCACCACACCCACGAGGATCAGTGCGCCGCCCACCAGCTGCAGCGGGCGCGGCAGCTGACCCAGCAGCAGCCAGGCGATCAGCACCGCGAACAGCACCTCCGTCAGGCCCACGAAGGAGGCCACCTTGGAGCCGAGCGCGCGCGCGGCGCCGATGCCGGTGCTGTAGGCGATCGCCGTCGAGATCAGACCGAGGGCGAGGACCAGGGCCCACCAAGGCACGGCGCGACCCGCGAGCAGCACATCTTCGGTGGTGACCCGCATCGGGAGGATCCGGAGCGCGCCGACCAGGCCGAGCGTGATCGCGCCGGTCAGCATGCCGGCCGCCGCGAGCGCGACCGGCGGGATCGGCGTGCGATCGTCGGCGGAGACCACGAAGTACGTCGCGAGGCCGACGGCGGCGATCAGCCCCCAGATCACACCGAGCGGATTGATGGTGGCTCCCGAGACGACGTCGAGCACGCCGACCAGACCGATCAGCGCGACCACGCCGCCCACGATGGTCAGCGGCCGGGGCCGTTGCCCGTGCCGAGCCCACAACCACAGCACCACCAGCAGCACGCCGAGGTACTCCAGCAGCAGGGCCACGCCCACCGACACGTACTGCACCGCCTGGAAGTACGCGAGCTGCGTGACGCCCACCGCGACCACGCCGAACAGCAGCACCGTGCGCCAACCGGTCACCAGCAGCCGCCAGCGTCCCCGCAGGGCGACTGCAGCGGGGATCGCCAGCAGTAGTGCTGCGATGATCGCGCGCGCGGTGACGGCGGCCGCGGGCGTCCAGCCGGCATCCAGCAGTCCCTTGGCGAATGCGCCGGACGTGCCGAACACGAGTGCCGAGACCAGCGCGAGCGTGAGCCCGAGGCCGGTCTTGCGGGTGCGCGTCACGTCGTGGGTCGCACGTCGGCGAGTACCTGCGGGTCGGCGCAGCCGCGCGCGAAGCCGGCGATCCGGCGGTCGATCTCACGCTGCAGCACCCAGGCGCCGATGCGCTCGGCGAGCGGCGCCAGCCACGCGGGACGGCACGAGAAGTTGTACTTCCAGGTGGCGAGAGTGCCGCCCTCGGTCGCCTTGAACCGCCAGCCGCCCGCCATGCTGGTGAAGAACCACGGCCCCGTCACCATCTTCATGCCCACGTTCGACGGCGGAGCGTAGGAGACGTACTCACTCACCATGGTCATGCCTGAGCTGTGCTTGGTGAAGGTGCGGACGCCCTTGTCGGGCGCTGCGGCACCATCGAGGAAGTGCTGGCGGCGGATGAAGGGATCCCAGCGCAGCCGCGTGGGGCCGGTCGTCTGGGACACCGCGAACGCCGTCGCCGGGTCCACTGGGACCACGGTCGAGGACTCGACGATCGGCACGGAGCCACGCTATCCGAGTCTGGCTGGGTCGCCCGGACCGTCTGCCCTGACCCGCTGAGTGCGCACTACGCAGGTGAGTGCGTACGGCACTCGGTGCGCGCTCACCGTGGATGTGCGCACTCACGCCTGCGGCACGACTCTCCGCAACTCAGACGACCTCGATCTGCGGCGCGTACAGTCGCATCACCGCGAGTGCTTGCTCATGCGCCTCGGGACTCGACCCCGCGCATCCGGCGGCGATCACGCGAACCTTCGCTCCGCCGTCGGCGGCGGCGAGAGCAGTCGAGATCACACAACAGTCGGTTGAGACCCCGACCAGCGTGATCGACGGCCCGGGGCCGGTGATCGCCTCGAGGTCGCGAGACCACTTGCCGAAGGTCGGTCGGGTGAGCACCCGGCCGCCGAGCTCGACCGCAGAGGGCACGAGATCGAACATCGGGTCACCCGCGGGCTTGTCCGCGAACGGCCACGCCTGGAAGTAGTCCACCCACGAGCCCACACGGTCGGCGTCGGGGGCGGGGACCCAGCGGGTGGTGATCACACGGTCGCGGTGCTCGCGGGCGAGATCGGCGACCACGGGCACGGTGTCGGCGAACATCGGCGACCCCCAGTCCGAGGTGGGGTCGGCGAACACGCGCTGGTGGTCCACGACCACCAGCCATGGCGCCTCGCTCACGAGCCCGACTCCTGCCGCCGCACAGCGCCGCGCTGCAGCAGCACATAGCCGACGAACCCGATGACGAGTGCGAACAGCACGCCGAGGTTCGCCCAGGCCCAGTCGCCGTCGCGACCGCCGAGGCCGAGCGGCCCGAGCAGGTAGCCCTGCCAGTTGTTCCAGGCGGCCTCGGCGGCGAAGTTGTTGATGACCAGGCCCCAGCCGACCACGGAGGCGACCGCCATCAGCACGATCGAGGACCAGTTCCAGCGGCCGTAGCGGCCGGTTGCGTCGAAGAGCGCCTGCTCGTCGTAGTCCTTGCGTCGTAGCACGACATCGGCCATCGCGATGCCCGCCCACGCGGCGATCGGCACACCGAGCGTGATCAGGAAGGACTGGAACGGTCCCAGGAAGTCCTCGGCGAAGAACACCACCCAGATCGCGCCGATCGTCAGGATCGTGCCGTCGATGCCGGCAGCCACCGGGCGCTTCACCTTCAACCCCAGGCTGAGCAGCGTCAGGCCCGAGGAGTAGATGCCGAGCACGGCGCCGCTGACCAGCGCGAGCACGGCCGCGATGAGGAACGGCACCAAGAACCACGTGGGCAGCAGCGTGGCGAGCGTGCCGATGGGGTCGACTTCGATGCCAGCCATGAGATCGGGGCGAGTACCGATCAGGGCGAGTCCGTAGACCACGAGCACGATCGGGGCGATCGCGCCGCCAAAGGTGTTCCAGAAAACGATCGCACCACCGCTGGCGTCGCGGCGCTGGTAGCGGGACCAGTCGGCGGCGATGTTGACCCACCCGAGCCCGAAGCCGGTCAGCACCATCACGAGCGCGCCGATCATCGACTGCGCGGAACCGGAGGGGAGCTGGGCGGCGGCCGACAGGTCGATCTCGCCGACCGTGAGCACGATGTACGCGACCGTGACGGCGCCAGTCACCCAGGTGAGGACCGACTGCAGCTTCATGATCAGGTGGTACCCGGCCACCGAGGCGCTCACGATCAGCGCCGCGACCACGAGCATCGCGACCACCTTGGTGCCGGTTCCGCCGCCCCATCCGAGGCGAGTGAAGATCGTGGCGGTCGCAAGCACCGCCATGATCGCGAGGAACGTCTCCCAGCCCATCGAGATCAGGTACGAGAACACTCCCGGCACCTTCTGCCCGCGCACGCCGAACGGCGCGCGCGAGAGGATCATCGTCGGTGCCGAGCCTCGTTTGCCAGCCAGCGCGATCACACCGCACGTGAGGAAGCTCAGCGTGATCCCGATGACCGTGACGATCGCGGCCTGTCCGAAGCTGACGCCGAACCCATACACGAAGCTCGCGTAGCTGATGCCGAACACCGAGATGTTCGCGGCGAACCACGGCCAGAACAGATCACGCGGCTTCGCGGTCCGTTTGTCCGGCGTGACGATCTCGATGCCGGTGGTCTCGATGCGGGTGTCCTGCTCGACGGCGGTGCTCGCCACGGGTCCAGACGTCATGTCTGCCATGGTCGGAGCGTGGCACAACCCGGCCACCTTGGCGAGGTGGATGGCGTCAGCGGGTTCGAAGGCGGTGCCGGGCGCCTGCACACATCTGTACGTCGCTGTCCATTCATGTACACCAACTAGCCTCGGGATTTCACCCCAACGGGCGTGAATCCCGAGGCTGGATCCTCACCACGATCTTCATGACGTCGGGGTCGCCGTTGCGACGCATGGCTGAGTTGAGATCGTCGAGGCCGACGGCGGCGCTCACCAGGTCGGCCACGCTGATTCGCCCTGTGCTCACCAGGTCGATCGCGACCGGCCAGGTGTCGACGTAGCGGAACAGGCCCTCGATCCGCAGCTCGCGGCTCTGCACGCGGAACAGGTCGAGGTCGATGCGGTCCGAGCCCATGCCGACCATGACCGCGGTGCCGCCAGCGCGCAGGGCGCGGATGCCGGCGTCGATCGCCCGCGGTGCGCCGGAGGCGTCGACCAGGGCGTGGAAGTGCTCCTCAGGGATCTGCTCAGCGGTGGGGTCGATGGCCGCGGTGGCGCCGTGTGCGAGCGCGACCTCGCGACGGGTCTCGAGCGGGTCGGATACCACCACCTCGGTGGCGCCGAACGCGGCGGCGGCGGCCGCCGTCAGGATCCCGATCGGGCCCGCGCCGGTGACGAGCACGCGCGAGCCGGGCACCACTCCGGCCTTACGAACTGCGGCGATGCCGACGCTGAGCGGCTCGAGGAGGGCTGCTTCGTCGTCGGACATCTCGTCCGGGAGCGCGAACGCGAAGTCGGCCGGCACCGCGATGTACTCGGCGAATGCGCCGTGCACCGGGGGAGCGGAGGGGAACTCGACGTCGCGGCACAGGTTGTACTGCCCGCCGAGGCAGTAGCCGCAGCGGCGGCACGGGCGCTGCGGGTCCACGGCCACACGCTCCGCGATCCGCGCCGGGTCCACGCCCTCGCCGACCGCGGCGATCACGCCCGCCACCTCGTGTCCGAGGATCAGTGGCTGCTCCACCACCAGGTCGCCCACTCGCCCGTGCTCCCAGAAGTGCACGTCGGAGCCGCACAGGCCGACCGACGTCGGGCGCACGAGCACCTCGTGCGGACCGGGCTGCGGGGTGGGGGTGTCGCGGATGTCGATCTGCTGCGGAGCATCGAGGAACGCGGCCCGCATCGTGGCGAGGACCTCAGGGGATGAAGGCATGGCGCGAGCCTAGGCCCCGCGGGCCGACGCTCGGCGGTGCGGAATCCGCCCGGGTGGTCACTTCTGCTACGGCCTAGGTCGCAGGGCGGTGTGGCACCCGCCCGAGTGGACACTTCTGCAACCCTCGCCGGCGCGGCGCTTCCAGCTCACCGCTGAGTTGCCTCCCTCAGCCAGAGCTGCAGGGCGGAGGCGAACGCCTCGGGGCGCTCGTGGGGGAGTGCGTGGCCGGCGTCAGCCAGCACGAGCGACGTGGCGCGCGGGTAGGCCTCGAGCAGGCCGGCGTGCTGGCGGTACCCGACCCAGGCATCCTGCCGCCCGGTCATGATCAGTACCGGGTGCCCGTAGCTCTGCGTCATATCGAGGGCATCGTTGGTCATCATCCGCTCGACGGCGGCATCCTCCCAGGTGTCGAGCACCGGCAGCACCGCCGAGCGGTAGCGGGCGAGTGTCGCCGCAGTGCGCACCACGAAGTACCCGGTGAACGTGTCGGCCTGCTCCGGTGGCAGGGTGGTGGCGGAGCCGTCGTCCTCGACGATCACCGCGTCCTCGGCGTGCATGTCGTCGGGCACCATCGGGCAGATCAGCGCGAGTCCGCGCACCTGCTCCGGCCGCTGCGCCGCGAGGCCGCGCGCGAGGTGGGCGCCGAACGAGTGTCCGACCACCAGGACCGGTTCGTCACCGACGGCATGATCGAGGAGCTCCAGCAGGGCGGCCACCGCGCCGGCGGCCGAGTCCACGCGAGCGGTGGCCGAGTCGCCGTGCCCCGGCAGGTCGGGGTAGATGCGCCGGTGACCCGGCAGCACCGGGTCGAGAAACGCGTGGATCTCGGCACCCGCCGAGTAAGCACCGTGCAGCGCGAGCACCGGCGGCCCCGATCCAATGTCGGTGTACGCCAGCGTGCGTTCGCTCATTCGCCGGCCTGACTCGGGTAGTGCACGCGGTACCGGGCGTGCGTCGTCAACGAGGCCCCGCGCACGGCGATCGGTTCCAGGTCGAGGTGGCCAACGCCGTCGAGCAGTCGAATTCCTTCGCCTAGCACCACGGGAGAGATCTGCAGTGCGAGTTCGTCGATGAGCCCGGCGGCGAGGTAGGCGTTGGTGGTGCTCGGTCCACCCGCGACGTGGATGTTCTTCTCGCCCGCCGCCTCGCGGGCGCGATCGAGGGCGGCGTGGATGCCATCGGTGACGAAGTGGAAGGTGGTGCCGCCTTCCATCTCGATCGGCTCATGCGGGTAGTGCGTGAGCACGAAGACCGGCGCGTGGTACGGCGGTTCTGGCCCCCACCAGCCGCGCCAGTCACGGTCCCACTCGCCACGGACCGGGCCGACCATGTTGCGGCCCATGATGTAGGCACCGGCGCCGAGGATCGCGTCGATCTCCGGCTGGTTCTCCTCGGGGGTGTCGAACATCCAGCGGTGCAGTGCGCCCTCGGGGACATCGCCGAAGGGGCGTTCCTCGGTCTGGTTGTGGCCCGTCCCGATGTTGTCGAGCGAGATGGACATGGTGGCGACGACGACGGACATGGCTGTCTCCTTCGACTCGAACGGAACGAACGCGACTCTAACCCCACTGATTGCAAAACGCAACCAGTTGTCTAGGGGTCGCTCGACCGACGTCTAGCCCTCCATCCCAGATAAGTTGACCTCGACCTGGCTCAGGAGCTCGCCGGGAGCGAAGAGGGTGAGATGACTCAGGGCGGCAGCAAGCGGCAAGCGACGATCTACGACGTCGCACGCCGCGCCGGCGTCAGCCACCAGACCGTCGCCCGCTTCCTCAACGGCGACGGCGGTATCCGCCCGTACAACAGGGTCAAGGTCGTCGCGGCGCTCGAAGAGCTCCAGTACCGGCCGAACATGGCTGCGAGATCCCTCGCCACCAACCGCACCTTCCGGCTGGGCGCACTCGGGTTCGAGATCGCCGGGCACAACCCCGGCAGGGTGCTGCAGGGCGCGAGCGACGCGGCTCGCGAGCTCGGCTACGTCGTCGAGGTGATGGGCCTCGATCCACTCGACCCCAGCATGCTGCGCGGCGGGGTCGAGGCGCTGGTGCGACAAGGGGCCGAAGGGTTGCTGATCACCTCGCCCACGGTCGGCATCGCCGAGGCCTTGGCTGAGCTGGATGTGGATGTTCCGATCGTGATCGAAGGGGGCGACGACGTCGAGGATCGGCAGCGACTCGGCGCCCGGCTCGCGCTCGAGCACCTCGCCGAGCTGGGGCACACGCGTGTGGCGCACCTGGCGGGGCCGCAGGAGTGGACCGCCGCGCGCTGGCGGCTCGCGGAGTACGAGGACTGGGCCGCACACGCCGGCGTGCGCCCCGTGGTGTGGGCCGGGGACTGGGACTTCGAGTCGGGGTACCAGAACGCTGAGCGGCTGCTCGGCAGCGGCATCACGGCGCTCTTCGCTGCGAACGATCGTGTGGCGATGGGTGCACTGCTCCGGATGCACGAACTGGGCGTGCGGGTGCCCCAGGACGTCAGTCTCGTGGGCTTCGACGACCTGCCGATGTCGGGGTACACCCACCCGCCATTGACCACCGTGCGGCAGGAGTTCGAGCTCCTCGGGCGGGTGAGCGCCGAGCGGCTGATCGCCTCGATCGAGGTGCGCGATCACGACGGCGTGTACCCCGAGCCGGTGCTCGTGGCACGCCGGTCCACCGGTCCCGTCAGCGCCTGAACGTTGCGTTCCGGCGGCGCTTCTGCTTAGACTCCTCGCGAAACGTTACCGGTAACGTTTTGAAGCCACGAAGGAGTGCCTCGATGTCCAGAACTTCCTCGCAACGCCGCTCCGCCGCCGCCGCAGTCCTCGCGGCAGGCGTCGCGCTCTCGATCGTCGCCTGCTCGAACAGCGCCGGCGGCCCCGGCTCCGACCCGGACTCGCCCGTGGTCCTCGAGTACTGGTCGTGGGCGCCGAACATCGAGGCCGTGGTCTCGATCTGGAACGAGGCCAACCCCGACATCCAGGTCGAGGTCAACACCTCCGCCGGCGGTGCTGAGATCACTGCCAAGCTGTTGGCAGCGAACGAGGCCGGCAATCTGCCCGACCTGTCCAACATCACCTACGACAACCTGCCCACGCTCGTGGTCAACGGCATCGCCGACGACGTCACCGACGTCATGGGGGACCGCCAGGATGCCACCGCCGCGCCGGCGTGGAACCTCACCACGTTCGACGGCGTCAACTACGCGGTCCCGCAGGGAACCTCGCCGCAGATGCTGTTCTACCGGACCGATGTCTTCGCCGATCTCGGCCTCGAGCCGCCCGCCACGTGGGAGGAGTACGCCGACGCGGCGCGGGTGATCCACGAGAACGACCCCGACACGTACCTGTCGACCTTCCCCGCCAACGACGGCTCGCTCTTCGCCGCGCTCGCCCAGCAAGCCGGAGCCCAGTGGTGGTCCAGCGACGGCGAGCAGTGGAGCGTCGACATCGATGGTGAGGCGAGCGTCAAGGTCGCCGACTACTGGCAGGGCCTGGTCGATGAGGGCGTCGTCGCCACGATGAAGACCAATACGCCCGAGTGGCAGGCGGCGGTGGCTGACGGCACGCTCGTGAGCTGGCTCGGGGCGGTCTGGTCGCCGCCCCTGATCGCGCAGAACGCACCCGATACCGAGGGCCTGTGGGCCGCCGTCGAGATTCCGCAATGGGACCCCGCGGCGCCGGCCGCCGGGGTGATGGGTGGCTCGGGAACCGTGGTCACGACCCAGACCGAGCACCCCGAGCAGGCGCGTGAGTTCGCGCTCTGGCTGAACACCTCGCAGGAGGCCATCGCCGCCTACATCGAGAACGCGAGCATCTGGCCGGCCGCGCTCGAGGGGCGCGAGATCGACGCGCTGCAGAGCCCGCCCGCGCTCCTGCCCGACCAGGCTGACTTCTACGACCTCGCCGCCCGGGTGGACGAGTACACGGTCCCGGTGACCTGGGGCCCCAACGTGGCGTCCGGGTTCGACTCGTTCAACAACGCGATGAGCGACGCCGTGGCAGCAGGATCGAGCTTCTCCGGTGCGCTCACGATGGTGCAGGAGAACGTCGTCGCCGAGATGACGTCGCTCGGCTACCAGGTCGACTGACGCGGCTCATGGTGTCTGTGACAGCGCCGGGTGAGGTTCGTCGATCGACTTCTCGACGGCGTCGCCTGGGCGGGCACGCTGCGGCGCCCTGGGTGTTCCTCACCCCGGCATTGGCGATGATCACCTGCTTCCTCACCGTTCCGCTCGGGTACGCCCTGTGGGTGAGCCTGCACGGGCGCCGCGTCAGCGGTGGCGGGCTCGGAGTCGCCGAGGAGGTGTTCGTCGGGCTCGACAACTACGTGCGCGTGCTGCAGCGAGCCGACCTGCTGCCCTCGGTCGGTCGGATGCTGCTGTTCGCCGTGATCTTCGTGCCGATCACGATGGTGCTGGCCTGGCTGTTCGCGCTGATGCTGGACAACGAGACCACCAAGCTGCGGCGCGCCACGCGGATCGGGATCTTCATCCCGTACGCGGTGCCAGGCGTGATCGCGGCGTTGATGTGGGGCTTCCTGTATCTGCCCGGCGTCAGCCCGTTCCACGACCTCGCGATCGCACTGGGTCTGCCGCGCCCCGACTTCCTCGGCGCTGGTTCGATCGTGGGCTCGATCGCGAACATTGCGATCTGGGGTGCCGTGGGCTTCAACACGGTGATCCTCTACACCGCCCTGCGCGGTGTTCCGGCCGAGCTCGGCGACGCCGCCAAGATCGATGGCTGCAACTCGATCCAGCTCGCGCTCCGGATCAAGACACCGCTGATCGTCCCGGGTCTGCTGCTGACCGGCATGTTCAGCATCATCGGTTCGCTGCAGGTCTTCAGCGAACCCAACACGATGGTCACGCTCTCCACGGCGATCGGATCGGACTGGGTGCCGGTGATGGTGGTCTACCGCGACGCGTTCATCACGAACGACCTCAACGGAGCCTCTGCCCTCGCCATGGTGATGACGGTGGCCACCGTGCTCGCCTCGCTGCTGCTGTTCGCCGGTGCCCGACTGCGGGCACGCCGAGGTGGTGCGTGATGCGCGCGCGTGGCCTGGTCCCGACCGCCGTGCTCGTGCTCGGCGCCCTGTACTGCCTGTTCCCGGTCTACTGGCTGCTGTCCGCCTCGACCAAGCGGTCCTCCGAGCTGTTCACCACGCCGTCCTTCATCCCCAGCTTCACCGGCGGCTTCGCCGAGAACGTGCAGGGTCTGACCAGCTTCGCCGGCGGTGCGTTCTGGACGTGGAGCATGAACAGCCTGATCTACGCGGGCGGCGGCGCGCTGGGCGCCACGGCGATCGCCGCGCTCGCGGGCTTCGCGCTCGGCAAGTACCAGTTCCGTGGCAAGCGGCTCGTGCTGGGCTACGTGTTGCTCGGCGTGCTGGTGCCCGGCGTGATCCTGGCGATCCCGCAGTACCTGCTGATGTCGCAGATCGGCTTGGCGGGAACCTATTGGTCGATCCTGCTGCCGACGATGATCAGCCCGTTCAGCATCTATCTCGCGTGGGTCTTCACGATGTCGGCGATCCCGGACGAGGTGCTGGAGTCGGGGCGGCTCGACGGCGCGGGCGAGTTCCGGATGTTCCGCAGCCTGGCCGTGCCGATGCTGGTGCCCGGGCTGATCACGGTGTTCCTGCTGCAGTTCGTGGGCATCTGGAACAACTTCCTGCTGCCGTTCATCATGGTGACGCGGCGTGACTTGATGCCGCTCACGGTCGGCTTCTACTCGATGATGAACCAGGGCACCGATCAGACGAACGTCTACAACTTCGTGATCATGGGCTGCCTGCTCGCCATCACGCCTCTCATCGCGCTGTTCCTGTTCTTGCAGCGCTACTGGAATCTCGATCTCGTCAGCGGATCGCTCAAGGGCTGAGGCCCGACTCTATGAAGGAAGTGACAGTGGATAGATTTCCCGACGGCGCCTGGCCGGTCATGCTCACCCCGTTCCGTGAGGATCGTTCGATCGACTGGGACGCGGTCGACGCCTACGCCGACTGGCTGATCCGGATGGGATCCGCGGGGATCTTCACCGTGGCGCTCTCGAGCGAGATGTTCGACCTCACGCCCTCCGAGCGGGTGGCGCTGACGCGGCGGGTCGTGGACGCTGCCGACGGTCGTGCGCCGGTGATCGCCTCGGCGCTCGCAGGTGAGGGCCTGTCGGTCGCCGAGGCGGCGGCCGGCCTGGTCGAGGCGGGAGCCGCTGGAGTGGTGCTGATCGCCTCCTCGTTGGCGACTCCCGAGGAGCCCGACGACGTCCTGATCGGCCGGATGCAGACCGTGCTTGAGCGGGTGCCGGATGTGCCGTTCGGGATCTACGAGTGCCCGGTGCCCTACAAGCGGCTGCTCACGCTCGAGACAGTCCGCTGGCTGGCCGAGACCGGCCGGTTCGTGTTCTACAAGGACACGAGCCACCGCGTGGACGTGATGACCGCGCGCATCGAGGCGACGCGCGGCACACCGCTGAAGCACTACAACGCGGCGATCTCCTCGCTGGTGAGCACCCTGCGCGCCGGCGGCCACGGGTTCTCCGGGTACGCCGCGAACATCTATCCCGACGTCGTGGCCTGGCTGTGCGCGAACGTGGCCGCTGCGCCGGCGCCGGAGGTGGAACGTGCGCAGCGCCTGCTCAGCGTGGCCGAGCACGCGATCAACAGCCGGTACCCGACCAGCGCCAAGTACTTGCTGGCGCATCGCGCCGGCCTGCCCGTGCTGCCCGTGAGCCGCTGGAAGCCGGAGTCGATCGGGCCGCACGAGGGCCAGCCGCTGCGTGACCTCGTCGACTACATCGCCTCACTCGAGCTGCCGGGACTGCGCGCCTCGTCGCGGACGCGGTAGTGCATGCCGACCGTGCCGTTGCCGAAACGGTGCTGGTCGAGGAGCTCGAGGTGCACTCGGGTGCCGGCGGCGAAGATCGGTGCACCTGCCCCGATCGTCGTCGGCACCAGGAAGGTCCAGACCTCGTCGATGAGGCCGGCTCGGAAGGCGACGCCGGCGAGTTCGGCGCCGCCGATCATGAGGTCGCGGTCGCTGTTGGCCTTCAGCTCGGCCACGGCGGCGGGGTCGAACGTGCGCTCGAGGCGCGTGTGGGGAAAGGTGACCTCGGGCAGCGTGGTCGAGTACACGACCTTCTCCGTCTCCCGCCATTGCCGTGCGAACTCGGCTTCCGCCGGGTCGGCGCTCTCGATGTCCATGGTGTCCCAGGGCTCCATCAGCTCGTAGCTGCGGCGGCCCATCAGCAGGGTGCCCGCGTTGCCGAAGACCTCGTTGACGAACAGGTGCAACTCCTCGTCGGGGTACGCGAACTCGAAGGTGCCGTCGGTCTCGGCCATGTAGCCATCGAGCGAGCCGGTCGCGGAGTAGATGAGTGCCATGTGTCGTCTCCTTAGACTGCTTGCGATATGCAACCGGACCGAGCGTAGCCATACTGGTTGTATGATGCAACCGGTATGACGGAGAAGCGCTCAGGATGCCCGATCAATCTCTCGCTCGAGGTGATCGGCGACAAGTGGTCCCTGCTGGTGATCCGCGACATGACGTTCGGGAACCGCCGCTACTTCCGCGAGCTGCTCACCGGGTCCGAGGAGGGCATCGCCTCGAACATCCTCGCCGACCGGCTGCAACGCCTGGTCGAGGCCGGGCTGATCACCCGAGCCCCCGACCCGCACCACAAGCAGAAGGTGATCTACAGCCTCGCCGAGCCAGGCATCCAGCTGGTCCCCGTGATGGCCGCGCTCGGCAGCTGGGGTCGCCGGCACCTCCCGGTCTCGCGCGAGCTCTCGATCCGTGCCGAACTGCTCGAGCGCGGTGGTCCTGAGCTGTGGGAGCGGTTCATGGACGAGCTCCGTGAGCTCCATCTCGGCGTCGAACGGCCCGACGGCGCAGGCTCCGTTCTCGCCGAGCTCACCGAGGCGTACCTCGCCGAGGCGGCACGAGCCGACGCCTGAGCGCCCGTCCCTGCCGGTGAGAAGGCCGACGCGCCCGCTCAGTCGTTCTGCGGGAACCCGAGGTTGAGGCCGCCGTGGCTCGGGTCGAGCCAGCGGCTGGTGATCGTCTTGTCGCGCGTGAAGAACTCCACGCCGTGGGGGCCGTACGCCTTCGCGTCACCGAACATCGACGCCTTCCAGCCGCCGAACGAGTGGTACGCGACAGGCACCGGGATCGGCACATTGATGCCGACCATGCCCACCTGGATCTCACGCATGAAGCGGCGGGCGGCGCCGCCGTCGTTGGTGAAGATCGCGGTGCCGTTGCCGTAGGGGACCGAGTTGATCAGCTCGACACCCTCGGCGTAGGAGCCCACGCGGACCACCGACAGCACCGGCCCGAAGATCTCGTCGGTGTACACCGTGGACGAGGTCGGCACCTTGTCCACCAGCGAGGGACCGAGCCAGAACCCGTCGGTCTCGCCGTCGGCCTCGACCCCGCGGCCGTCGACCACCACGGTGGCTCCGTCGGTGCCGGCCACATCGAGGTAGCCCGCCACTTTGTCGCGGTGCTCGCGTGTGATCAGCGGGCCCATGTCCGCGCTGCCGCGGCCGTCGCCCGTGCGCAGCGTTCCCATCCGCTCGGTGATCTTGCTGATCAGCTCATCGCCGACCGGGTCGACCGCCACCAGCACCGAGATCGCCATGCAGCGCTCGCCTGCGGAGCCGAAGCCCGCGTTGACGGCGGCGTCGGCCGCGAGGTCGAGATCGGCATCCGGCAGCACCAGCATGTGGTTCTTCGCACCACCGAGAGCCTGCACCCGCTTGCCCTCACGAGTGGCGGTCTCGTAGACGTACTTGGCGATCGGGGTGGACCCCACGAACGAGATCGCGGACACGTCCGGATGGGTGAGCAACGCGTCCACGGCCTCCTTGTCACCGTGGACCACGTTGAAGACGCCATCGGGCAGCCCAGCCTCTTTGAGCAGACCAGCCATCCAGCTGGCCGCCGTCGGATCCTTCTCACTCGGCTTCAGCACCACCGTGTTGCCCGCCGCGATCGCGATCGGGAAGAACCACAGCGGCACCATCGCCGGGAAGTTGAAGGGGCTGATGATGCCCACCACGCCGAGCGGTTCCTTCACCGTGAAGACGTCGACGTCGGTGCTCGCGTTGAGCGAGTACGTCCCCTTGGACAGGTGCGGCATCCCGCACGCGAACTCGACGACCTCGAGCCCGCGCGCGATCTCGCCGGCGGCGTCGGAGAGGACCTTGCCGTGCTCCGCCGTCAGGATGGCGGCGAGCTCGTCACGGCGAGCGTTGAGGAGCTCGCGGAACGCGAACAGCACCTGTTGCCGCTTGGCGATCGAGGCGTTGCCCCAACTCGTGAAGGCAGCGCTCGCGGCCTGCACGGCGCGGTCCACGTCGTCAGCGGTGCCGAACCGCACCTGTTTGGCGACGATCCCCTTCGCCGGGTCGTAGACCGGCCCGCTGCGGTCGCCCGAGCCGGAGTCGGCGTCGCCGTTGATCCAGTGGTCGAGTGTCTCGATCATGTCAGAGCCTTTCGTCCAGCAGGGTCAGCACCTCGTCGTAGATCGCGATCGCCTGCGCCACTTCATCGGCGGTGACCACGCAGGGCGGCACCACGTGGATGCGGTTGTCGGCCGTGAAGGGCATCAGGTTGCGCTCCAGCAGCGCCGACTTGGCGAACGCGATCTCGGCCGCCGGTAGCGGTGCGCGCGTGTCGCGGTCGGCCACGAGCTCGAGCGCCCAGAACACCCCGAGCCCGCGTGCCTCTCCGATCACCGGGTGCTTCTCGGCAAGATCGGCCAGCGCCGGGCCGAGCACGTCGGCCCCGATCTGCTTGGCATTGGCCACGATGCCCTCGTGCTCCATCGCGTCCAGCGACGCCACGATCGAGGCCGCCGCGAGCGGGTGGCCCGAGTAGGTGAGGCCGCCGGGAAAGACGCGGTCGTCGAAGGTCTTCGTGATCGGCTCGGAGATGATCACGCCACCGACCGGCACGTAGCCGGAGTTGACACCCTTCGCGAACGTGATGAGGTCGGGGCGCACGTCGTAGTTGTCGAGCGCGAACCACTCGCCGGTGCGGCCGAACCCGGCCATCACCTCGTCGAGGATCAGCATGATCCCGTACTCGTCGGCGATCGCGCGGGCGCCCTCGAGGTAGCCGGGCGGTGACGGGATGATGCCCGCGGTGCCGGGGACGGTCTCGAGCAGGATCGCGGCGACGTCGTCGGGTCCTTCGGCCTGCACCACGCGACGCAGGTGGTGCAGCGCTCGCTCGCACTCCTCCTCGGGGGTGGTGGCCCAGAACTCGGTGCGGTACAGGTACGGCCCGAAGACGTGGACGTGTCCGCGCGAGTACTCGTTCGGCATCCGGCGCCAGTCGCCGGTGGCGACGATGGCCGCTCCCGTGTTGCCGTGGTACGAGCGGTAGTGCGA
>NZ_JBMDXJ010000297.1:0-1767 GCF_048594945.1 Pseudactinotalea sp.
GCCGACGCGCTCGCCGAGGTTCGTAGTGACCTTCGGCTGGAGGTGGAGGGACTCGGCTCGACCCAGCCGGCAGTGACGGAGGACCCCGATGACTCCTCGACCTACGCGGCGAACCGACGGGTGGAGATCCGATACGAGCAGTGATCTACCGTCGCGGGGTGCGCCGCTACCCGGTGTGCTCCGCGACGAGGAACCCGTCGGCGTCGACGATCTGAGTGAAGTCCTCGCCGGGGAAGCGTTCCTCGGCCCACGCTTCGGCGCTGGTGGGCGGGTTGCCGCTGTAGATGCCGGAGCCCTGGTAGAGCACCACGTACTCCGGCACCGGGTTGTCGTTGCCCATCCAGTACACCTCGGCGCGGGGCGCGAGGTACGCCATCAGCGTGATGTCGCTGACCACCGTCGCGTCGTCGGGGATCGCAGCCAGCGCCACCGCTGCCCCTTCGGGGCGGCTGCCGGGTTCCCAGTACTCACCCTCGGTGAGCTTCCACAGCGGGAACTGGATCGTGACCACGAGCGCCATGACGACGGCGATACCTGCGAACCATGGTGCCCTCGCCTTCCAGGTGGGTGAGCTGATCAGGGCGTCGACGAGTGCGAGGAAGACGACCGGCATCAGCACCGCCGAGTAGTGCCAGTCGGTGGACCAGTGGAACGGTACGTCGGAGGTGAGCCGCCACGCGAAGGTCGGGAGCGTGATCAGCACCAGCGGCGAGCGCAGCGCGAGGAAGCCCGTGATGGCGACCACGAGCAGGACGAGCACCAGCTTGTTGCCGAACCCGGTGAACAGGGAGTTCAGCGCCGCACCGGGGTCGGAGAAGATCTGCGAGACGATCGAGTCGTCCGCGTAGTCCCACACGCCGTCGGCATTGAGGGCAGGCAGGATCACGTTGGTCGTGAGGACGAAGGCGAGCACGCCGCCGGCCGCGAGTCCGATCCCCAGCTTGCGCCCGCCGCGGATCGCGATGACCACGCCGATCGCCGCGACCGTGAGGCCCAGGTCCTCCTTGACGCCCAGCAGCGGCAGCGACCACAGCGCCGCCGCCCGGTGGTCGCGCCGGACCAGGGCCGCCAGCGAGGCGGCCAGGAAGGGCAGCGCGAGCGCGATCTCGTGGAACTGCGACGCGACCGCCGACTGCAGCCCCCACGAGAGGCCGTACGCCAACCCGATCGCGAGGCCGCTGGCGCGCCCGAGGTGCCGGATCGCGCACGCCGCCACGATCACCACCGAGACACCCACCAGCAGCGCCTGCACGATCAGCAGCGTCAGCCCGCTGCCATGGATCCAGTACGCGGGCGCCAGGAGCGCGAGCAGCGGGTGCCAGTGGTCGCCCAGCAGCATGAAGTCCGGGCCCTTGATCGGCACGACCGGCGAGCGCAGCTCGGCGTATGCACGGAACAGCTGGGTGAAGATGCCGAGGTCCCAGCTCGGCACCTCGAAGCGGGCCCACTGCCGCCAGGACCACAACGCGTAGAGCAGCGTGACGACCGACCCGACCACCAGGGCCGGGAGGACCGCCGCTCGCCCCCGCACAGGCGAGAGCCACGCGGAGGTGCGCTCCGCCGTCGGGCTCACGCCGTTCAGCGGCCGGTGAGCGAGGCCATCCAGGCCTCGACGTCCTCGGCCCGCCGCGGCAGCGCGGCCGAGAGGTTCTCCACGCCGTCGGAGGTGACGAGCACGTCGTCCTCGATGCGCACTCCGATACCGCGGTACTCCTCGGGCACGGCGAGGTCGTCGGCCTTGAAGTACAGGCCCGGCTCGATGGTGAA
>NZ_JBMDXJ010000298.1:0-13121 GCF_048594945.1 Pseudactinotalea sp.
ACGACGACCCGGCGAGCTCCGCCGTCGCGGGCAGCCTGCAGCTGGGCGCGCAGGTCGGCCATGTCGCGGTTCCGGTAGCGGAACCGGGCCGCCTTGCTCAGCCGGACGCCGTCGATGATCGAGGCATGGTTGAGCTCGTCCGAGACGATCGCGTCCTGTGCCGTGAACAGCGGCTCGAACACGGCGGCGTTGGCGTCGAAGCACGAGGAGAAGAGGATCGTGGCCTCGGTTCCGAGAAAGTCTGACAATTGCTTCTCGAGCGTGAGGTGGGTGTCCTGGGTGCCGCAGATGAACCGCACCGAGGCCATCCCGAAGCCGTGGCTGTCGAGCGCCGCCTTGGCCGCCGCGATCAGGTCGGGGTGGTCGGCGAGGCCGAGATAGTTGTTGGCGCAGAAATTGAGCACCTCGCGCTGCGGCTCGCCCACCAGGGCCGCGCGGATCCGGGAGCCCTGCGGCGTGGTGATCTCACGCTCGGCCTTCGTGAGGCCTGCGCTCTCGATCGCGGCCAGCTCGGCCGCCAGCTCATCCTTGATCGCATACATCTACAGCTCCCTCCAGTCGAGGACGACCTTGCCGCTGCTGGCGCTGGCAGCGAGGTCGAAGGCGCGTTGCCAGTCACGGGCAGGAATGACGTCGGTGATCACGCCCGTGATCGCCGACCGTAGGCGCGAGCTCGAGGAGAGCATGGCGGTCATCGCGTTCCAGGTCTCGAACATCTCGCGCCCGTAGATGCCCTGAAGCGTGAGCATGTGTGTGACCACGACGCCCCAGTCGATGTCGATCGGCGCGCTCGGGAGCCCCAGCAACGCAATCCGCCCACCGTGGTTCATGTTGCGGATCACCTCGGGCAGCGCGCTCGGGTGCCCGGACATCTCCAGCGCGACGTCGAAGCCCTCCTTGAGCCCGAGCTCCCGCTGGGCATCACCGATCGTCGAGCTGGTCACGTCGAGCGCCAGGTCCACGACGCCCATCCGTTCGGCCAGGGCGAGGCGAGGTCTCGAGACGTCGGTGATCGTGATGTAGCGGGCGCCTGCGTGCCGCACCACCGCGGCCGCCATCAGCCCGATCGGGCCGGCGCCGGTGATGAGCACGTCCTCCCCGATCACCGGGAACTTCAGCGCGGTGTGGACCGCGTTGCCGAACGGGTCGAAGATCGCCCCGAGCTCGGGCGAGATCAGTGCGGTGTCGCCGTCATGGCCGTGCACCCACACGTTCTCCTGCGGGATCACCACACGCTCGGCGAACGCGCCGTCACGGTTCACCCCGAGCCCGCTGGTGTGGATGCACATCTGCCGCCGGCCGGCCCGGCAGTTGCGGCAGATCCCGCACACCACATGCCCTTCGCCGGAGACCCGGTCTCCCAAGCGCACATCGCGGACATCGCTGCCGACGGCGATCACCTCGCCGTAGAACTCGTGGCCGGGGACGACAGGCGGCGTCAGCATGTCGGCCGCCCAGGTGTCCCAGTGCAGGATGTGCAGGTCGGTTCCGCAGATCCCGGTGGTGTGGACCTGCACCGTGACGTCTGCCGGGCCGGCGGCAGGCTCGGGGACCTCGGCCAGTTCCAGGCCGGCGTGCGGACCGGACTTCAGCAGCGCCTTCACCTGGCCGACGCTATCGCCTCCGCCTGCCGGGCGAGCGGGGAGTGAGTCCCGCGGTGCCCGCGCCACGAACCTCACCCGAACGACGCACGTGCACGTGGGCGAGTCCGACCTCCGGAGGATGGTGCCCCGCGCGGCGGTCTGACTACCGTCGATCATGGCTCAGTCGACGGAACGCGCACTGTCCCTGCACAAGCCGTCAGCGGCCGACATCGCGATGGGACTGGGGGTGGCGGCGTGGTACGCATTGCCTGACGTCGTACGCACCAGGCGGGTGCGGGCACTCATCAAGGTGGTCGGCATCGCCGGCATCGGTGCCCTGGGCATCCGCAACGCCGCCGCTGAGCAGCGCGTATCGAAGGTGGGAGAACCGCACTCGAGCGCGCTCGACCTCACGCCGGAGAGTGCGGCCGCCACGGCGAGGGCATTCGCAGACGCACGTGCTGCGGCCACCGAATCGCATGACGATGGCCGTCTCGCCCGACTTCTGGACGGCTCCCGTCCCGGCGCTGCCGGCGTGCTCGCGGTGGTTGCCTTGACCGGGAGCGTGGCCTGTACCGTGCTGGTGGAGCGCGGCATCTTCCGACTCGGCGAACGTCTGCGTGGTGCGGGGTACAAGGCGCCACACGTCATGATCGGCGTCGCCTTGGGGGCCGTGGCAGCCGTGACCGGAATGGGCCGCGCGATCAAGGAGCGCTGACACGCCCCGCGGCGGCTCAGAAGCCGAGCTCCCGGGCAACCTTGCGGATCTCGTCGGCGCTGGCGCGCAGGCCGGTGACCTCGTGGTCGGTCATCGGGATGTGGAGCGGGCGCTCGATGCCCACCCGGCCCACGACCGAGGGGATCGAGAGGCAGACGTCCTCGATCCCGTGGCGGCCGTCGGCCATCGTGGAGACGGGCAGGACACGGTGCTCGTCGCGCAGCACAGCCTCGATGATCCGGCCCGCGGAGACGCCGATCGCGTAGTTGGTGGCGCCCTTGCCGGTGATGATCTCGTAGGCGGCGTGGACCACGTCGTGCGCCATCTGGTCGCGCTCGGCCTCGTCGATGAGGTCGGTCACGGGCACGGCGCCCACCACGGCGCTGCTCCAGAGCGGGATCTCGCTGTCGCCGTGCTCGCCCACGATGTAGGCGTGCACGTTCTGCACCGCCACACCGCAGCGTGAGGCGATCAGCCCCCGCAGCCGCGCCGTGTCCAGCACGGTGCCGGAGCCGAAGAGCTGGTGGGGCGGCAACCCGGTGAGCTTCTGTGCCACGTAGGTGATGACGTCGACCGGGTTCGTCACCATGACGATGACCGCGTCCGGTGCGACCTCCACGAGCTGGGGCATCAGCGTGCGCATCAAGGACGTGGTGGACGCGGCGAGGTCGAGCCGCGTCTGGCCAGGCTGCTGCTTCGCGCCCGCGGTGACGGCGATGATGTCCGCACCCGCGCAGATCTCGATCTCGTCGGATCCCTCCACGTGCGCGGCCGGCACGAACTGCAGACCCTGCCGTAGGTCGAGCGCCTCGGCGCGGACCTTCGCGGCGTTGACGTCGTACAGCACCACCGACCGCGACAGGCCGCGGATCAACGCGGCGTAGGCGAGTGTGGACCCGACCGAACCCGCGCCGACCACCGCGAGCTTGGTTCCCGTGCTGCTCTCGATCACGTCACCATGCTGTCAGCCCGGAGCGGATCTGTCTCCCCTCTGGCGCGCGGTCAGCTCCAGGTGGTCGCGCCTGCCTCGAACTCGGCCCGCGACTGCACCGGCACGATGCAGAACACCAGGCCGCCCGGATCGTGCAGGATCGCGTACTCCTCATGCCGCTCGGCGAGCGTGGCGCCCAAGGCGAGGACGCGGGCGAGCTCCGCCTCGATGTCGTCGGTCTCGATGTCCAGGTGCACGCGCGGGGGCGTCCCGGCACCCGTGCGTTGCATAGCCAGCTCGACCGCCCCCGAGAGGTGACCGAGGTCCTCGTAGGGCGATTCCGCCGTCGCGTGCTTCTCCGGACGAGACGAGCCGTGCGCCGCCGCCCAGAAGTCGGCAGCGGCCTCGTAGGTCTCGCTGGGATGGTCAACAAGGACAACGCCGATTCTGCTTCGATGCACGGTCTCCAAGGTAGGTGACCACGAAACGGCTTGCGGCGCCTCCGGCCTCCGCACAGACTGCCGAGATGACATCCCGCATCTCGCACACGAGCGTCGACTGCCGCAACGCCTACCAGCTCTCGGAGTGGTGGAGGCAGGTGCTGGACTACGTCGATGTTGACGACGACCCGAACGAGCCCGGCCATGAGGAGTGCATGATCCTCACGCGCGACGGCAGCCACCAGGTGCTCTTCATCGAGGTTCCTGAGACCAAGACGGTCAAGAACCGCATCCACTTCGACCTGCGACCCACCGATGGCACGCTGCAGGAGGAGGTCGACCGCCTGCTGGCGGTCGGGGCCACGGAGGTCGCGGACCGTCGCGGCCTGTACGGGCCGGGGAGCGGGTGGGTCACGATGGCCGACCCCGAAGGGAACGAGTTCTGTGTGCTCCACAGCGACGCCGAGCGGGCCGAGAAGTAGGGTCACAGGCATGTTGCTCGCCGAGGCGCTCGCGCGCCGCGCTGATCTGAATGCCCGGATGAATCAGCTCGCCACCCGCGCGGTGGGGAACGCGCTCCACCAGGAGGGTGACTCGCCGAGCGAGGACCCGACGGCGTTGCTCGCCGAGCATGATCGCCTCGCCGGTGATCTCGCTGAGTTGGTCGCAGCGATCAACCGCACGAACCTCGGGCTCGAGATCTCGCCCGGAGTGACGATGACCGAAGCGCTCGCACGCCGCGACGAGCTGCGCACGCTGCACCGGGTGCGCACCAACGTGGCCGATGCCGCCTCGCGGCGTCAGGACCGCATCACCCGAAGCGAAGTGAAATACGTGCCGGCGGTCGATGTCGCCGCAGTGCGGCAGGCTGCCGATGACGCTGCCCGCGAGCTTCGTGAGCTCGACACCCGCATCCAGGAGGTGAACTGGACCAGCCAGCTGCAGCAGTGACGAGTCGGTAACCCGCCGACGGGAGCGAGCGCAAGGCCGGCGCCACCCAGGGCCGAACATGGGTGGCACTGCAGGACCGAGGGGCCGGTCCCTCCGTGACATCCGGACACGGTGCATGCCCGTCACAGTGCACACGTGCACAACTGATCCTGCACGACTCACTACCGCGCGCTGGCCCGTTGTCCGGGTGAGGGTGGGTTCGGGGACCTCGTCACCGCTACGGCGGTTCCCGCCGTGCCCGCTGCTCTGCGGAGAGCGTTCCCGGTCGATCTGCAGTCATCTCGTGGCAGCGATTCGCCCGCGTTCTACGCTGGTGAGCGTGACGGAGATCGATGAGTGGGGTGCGTTGGGGCTGGCTGCCGCGATCCGATCGGGGGAGACGTCGGCGAGCGAGGTGCTGGCGCACACGCTCGAGCGGGCCGAGCGGCTCGGTCCTGAGGTGGGGGCGTTCGTGCGGCTGACCGCGGACCTCGCGCAACAGCAGGCCGACGATGCCACCGCCCGGCTCGCTGCGGGCGATCCCGCGCCGCTGCTCGGTGTGCCGCTGCCGATCAAGGACCTCACGATGGTCGCGGGCGTCGAGATGAACGCCGGCAGCGCCGCGATGCAGGGTTTCGTCCCGGATGTGGACGACGGCGTGGTGACCCGGTTCCGTGAGGCCGGCACCGTGATGGTCGGCAAGACCAGCACGCCCGAGATGGGACTGCCGCCGTACACCGAGCCCGACATCGGGCCGCCGGCGCGCACCCCGTGGGACCTCACGCGGTCGGCGGGCGGTTCGTCGGGTGGTGCGGCGGCCGCTGTCGCGGCCGGAATCGTGCCGATCGCTCATGGAAACGACGGCGGAGGCTCGATCCGGATCCCGGCCGCGGCGTGCGGGCTGGTCGGGTTGAAGCCGAGCCGGGGCCGGGTCAGCACCGGCCCGGTAGGGGTCGACGGCGCAGCGTTGGCCGTCAATGGAGTGCTCACCCGGGAGGTGCGCGACACCGCGGTCGCGCTCGACGTGCTCTCGCCCGGGTGGCCGGGCGACGACCGGTCGTTGCCCGCTCCCGAGGCTGGCTCGTTCCTGGCCGCGTGCGACGCGCCGGTGGCGCCGCTGCGAGTCGGGGTGCTGACCACCCCGATCATCACGCCCGAGGCGCCGGTCCATGCGGAGGCGACAGCCGCCGTCGGGAAGGCAGTTCGACTGCTCGAGGAGGCCGGTCACACGATCGGCGAGGCGCCGGTGCCGTTCCCGGCGGAGCGGTGGCTGCCGTTCATCGACGTGTGGTCGGTGATGGCGGCGAGCGCACCGCTGCCGCCCGAGGCCGATCCGCTGCTGGTGCCGCTGACGCGGTGGATGCGGGAGCGCGGTCGTTCGGTGGACGGGGTGACGTACGCGAACGCGATCGCCGCAGGGCAGCGGCTGCAACGTGACGCGGCGCGCGCGTGGGCGGAGTTCGACGTGATCCTCAGCCCCACGCTCGCCCAGCCGCCGCCGCGGATCGGCGAGATGCGCGACGACGCCGACCCCGAGGCCGACTTCTGGGCCCAGTGCGCCTTCACGCCGTGGACGTCCACGTGGAACATCCTCGGCACGCCGGCGATCTCGCTGCCGCTGCACCATGCACCGGCCGAGGATGCCGGGCCGGTGCTCCCCTGGGGTGTGATGCTCGGGGCGCGTACCGGGCGTGAGGACGTGCTGCTCGGGCTGGCAGCTGGGCTCGAGGCTGCGGCTCCGTGGCCGCTGGTCGCGGGCGGTTAGCCGCTCTCTGCCCGGGCCGCCGCGGCCTGAGCGTGCAGCCGACCGGCGCCGCTCGCCGCGAGTCAGTACCGCGTGGGCGAATCAGTACGGCAGGAGGTACTCCCTCGCCCGGGACGTACTGACTCGTCGCTCATGGGGTCGGGAGTCGGGCCGCCCTCGAGGAAGGCGTCGAAGGGCCCTCCTGTGCGGCGTGCCGGTCGAGCCTCACGAGCGGCGGACGGAGAGGCCCCAACCCTCCGCTGCGTCACCGCATGGGAGAGGTCGACGCGTCCGATGCCGCTGCTGAGCAGCCTCTGCTCGAGGCGAGCACGATCTCCACGGCGTCGGGGAAGCTGTCGGCGATAGCGGTGGGTCGGGGTGCAGCGGTGGGGTAGTCGCGTCCGCGGCGGAGCCACACGCTGGGGAGCCCGGCGTTGGCTGCACCAGCGATGTCTGCTTCGGCGGAGTCGCCGATCATCCAGGCCTCCTCGAGGGTGCCGGGTGCGGCGTCGGCGGCCAGGTGGAAGATGGCGGGGTCAGGCTTGCGGACGCCGACCCCTTCGCTCACCACCATGCCGGCGACGTGATCGCCCAAGCCCATCAGCCGCATCTTGTTCTCCTGCTGCGCGACGTTGCCGTTGGTCACCACGAACGGGACGAAGCCGCCGTCGCGCGCTCGACTCAGTGCCGGCACGATCGTTGGGTCGGGCCGCAGGTACTCCAGCACACCGGCGCGCAGGACTGTGATGACGTCGGCTTCCTCGTCGGTGCTGAGATTGAGCAGGACGGCGAGGTCGGCGGCGACGTCGGGCTTCGGGCGCAGGCCGTCACCATCCGCCTGGACCATTGCGGTCAGCAACTCCGGATCGGCGCTGCCGTAGCGATCGGTCAGATAGGCCTCCGCCCAGCGGGTCATCGAGGCAGCGCGATCGATCAGGGTGTTGTCGAGGTCGACGAAGAGGAGCGGCACGGCGACCAGTCTGGCAGGGGGTGGCGTCAGAGCGACGAGATGGCCAGCGCGAGGAGAGCCAGCAGCGGAAGCGTGCCCTGGGTGGCCGCGGCGCGCGCCTTGCTCCGGTCGCTGGCCACGAGCACCACGGCGGCGGCGAGCATCGAGCCGACGCCCGCGATGATGAGCGCGATCGACACGGCCCGGTTGCTGCCCGCGGCGACGATCCCCGCGGCGGTGACGATCGCGAGGAACAGGTTGTAGAAGCCTTGGTTGAAGGCGAGCGGCTTGGTCACGCGGGCGTCGGCCTCGGAGACGCCGAAGGTCTTCCGAGTGGCGGGCGCCTCCCACCGGATCGACTCCAGCACGAAGATGTAGACGTGCAGCAGGGCCGCGAGGCCGGCGAGCACGAGGGCCACGGTGAACATGCCCTGAGTCTGGCGCACAGCTTCGCCTCGATGTGTGAACTCTCGACCTCGTTCGGTGGCGTGTCAGTGCCTTGACCTACGTCCCCCGGCACGGGGAATGACCGTCTGTCACGGGAGAGAAGCATGGCCACCGATGAGTACCTACTGGCGGTACTGGACAAGGTCGAGGAGCACGGTTGGGCACTCGTGCAGGTGCTCAGGTTCGCGTCGGTGACGTCGCACGTCTGAGGTCGAGGTCGATCGGAGCGTCGCGGTCGCAGACGAGCCGCTCGCCCACCACTCGCAGCGTGGCGACCTGCACGTCGGTGACGTGCTCGATCGGGACATCGGGTCGGGCCGAGTCGGGCTGAGAGGCCCCTGCGCCGTGCTCGGACCGGTGCGTGAAGTAGAAGATCCACGCCAGTTCGCTCCCGCGGGAGTCGGTGCCGACCACCACGTCAGCGTGGTGCCCGAGCCCGGCGTCCCACGTCCGGGCGCCGGGCTGCTCGAGGATCAACCCCTGCCGCTCCCATGTATGCAGATCGGTCGATCGGTGCACGCCCAGGCCGCGCCACTCGTCGGTGATCATCCAGAAGCAGCCACCGAGCTCGAACACGTTCGGTCCCTCGTGCGAGGGGTGGCCCACGGTGAGTCGCGACTCCCCCCAGCCCACCAGGTCGGGGGAGTCCGCGCACCAGGTGGTGGAGTCGTGCGCCTCGTCCTTGAACCACATTCGGTAGCCCCCGCCAGGCAGTGGGTAGACGCAGGCGTCGATCACCCGGTTCGAGGAGAGCGGCACCTCGCCCAGGTACTCCCATGCCACCAGGTCGTCCGAGACGTGGTGCAGGATCGTTCGCGCGTGGCCCGCCCACTGCTCCGGTACCCCTCGGATGTAGCTGACGAACATGTGGTATCTGCCCTCAGCCCACAGCACCTCCGGCGCCCAGAGCGTGTTGCGGCCCTCGTGCGGGTCCACCCCGTCCAGCACCCCCGCGTACGTCCAGGTCACCCCGCCGTCGTCGGAGCGGGCCACGCCGATGTCGGTCCCGTGCACCCACCGGACACCCGGCCCACGGTCACCCGCCCGCCGCTGCGTGTAAAGCATCCGCCACGACCCGTCCGGCGCCTGAACCAGCGTCGGGTCCGTCGGGGCGTGGTGGATCGGGTCGGTGTACAACGCGCTCATCCCTTCACGCGTGTCACGTGGGCCGAGGTCATCCTCTGAGAACGTTAACATCGGCGGTTGCAACGAATCGGCTCAGCGGCTGATGCCCGTGGTGAAGGATGCCGGCGGCCTCACCTACCGGGCCGCGTCCAGCAGCCCGTGGTACCGCCACTCGTAGTCGGCGTCCACCGTACGGAAGGCGCTGTCGATCTCGGCACCGACGGCCGTCCACGAGTCGATGAAGGAACCTGTCGCCTCCTCGACGGCGAGCGGCTCGTAACTCGTGTCCCTCTTGTGGAGGTCGAGCACCGTGAGGCGACCGGTGTGTCGTGACGGTCCGTAGCTGCGCACACCATCGGCGAGGAATCGTGAGAAGGATGTGACGTCGTCGAACACCGACGATGCCAGGTCGCCGTCGCGCGCGAGACGCGCGTCGAGGATGGTCGTCCCCCGCACGGAGGCCCGCACTCGACCGACCCTCCGGTCCTTGACCACGTCGAGGTCGACCAAGCTGTGCGGGGCGGAGAATCCCAGGTGGGTGAATGCCGACCCGACTCTCGATGACGTCAACCGCTCGGCGACGTACACCGACGGCTCGGGGTCGAGCGCGCCCCACCGCTCCGCACAGGAGCGGCTTCGCCATCCAGCGACGGTCGGCAGCGGAGCGATCGTGATGTTGTGCAGATCGAGCACGCAGAACGAGGCGACTGCCCATCCGCCCACGAGCTGGGGCTGTAGCGGCTTCGGCACCGGCGCCGCTTCCGCCGGCACTCGGAGATTGACGACGAACCGCTCCCGCATATCCGCACGTACCGCCGGGAGCCACGATCCGTTCATGGGAGCGATCATGCCGGAACGAAGGACACACCCGCGAGGCCAGAACTGCCCAGTGAGTACCGTGGCAGAACGGCCGTCAGCGCGCGATCTCCGCCAACGTCCCACTCGTCACCGCGAGCAGGTCCTCGGGCGCGAGCTCGAGGTCGAGCCCGCGCCGCCCGCCGGAGACCAGCACGGTCTCGAACCCGGCGGCGCTGTCGTCGAGCACGGTGGGTAGCGCCCGCTTCTGGCCGATCGGACTGATGCCGCCGACGACGTAGCCGGTGATCCGTTCGGCCGCCTTCGGCTCAGCCATGGTGGCCTTCTTCGCCCCGACCGCAGCGGCCATCGCCTTGAGATCGAGCTGACGATCGACCGGCACGATCCCGACAGCCAGGCCACCGCCGTCGAGATCCACCAGCAAGGTCTTGAACACGCGGGCCGACTCGACCCCGAGTGCCTCCGCGGCTTCCAGCCCGAACGAGGAGGCGGCAGGGTCGTGCTCATACGCACGCACCTCATAGTCGATCCCGGCAGCCTCGAGCGCCACGATCGCCGGCGTGCCCGCCGATCGCCGCGCCATCAGCGCTCGTCGTCGAAGATCTCGTCGACCTTGCGGTTCGACTCCCGACGTGAGGCAGCCTGCCGAGCCAGCACTCCGCCGTCGCCGGTTCGCTGGCGGCGACTGAGCCACCATGCGAGCAGCGCACCCACGCCAGCCAGCGCGGTGAGCACGATCAGTGGCACCGGCACGCGCGAGAGCCACGACACCGCGCCGACCGAGGAGGTCGCATAGATCGTCGCCTCGCCGCTCGCCGAGTCGAGATCCCACGTGACCGTGCGGCCGTCGAGCGAGCCGTTGTGGTCGGTCACGTCCTCGGGCATGGTCACGGAGATCCGTGCGGTCCACGGCGGGATGTCCGCGCTGTTCTCGTCGCCCGGATCCAGCGTGGAGAGGTCGCCGCGCACCACATAGGCGGTGTCCTCGCGCGTGATCGACAGCGCTCCGTCGGTCGCCGCAGCGAGTCGCTCGATCGGGACCTCGTCGAAGGTCAGGGTGGTGCCGGTGTAGCCGTCGGCGGCGTACGGCTCGCCGGTGAGACCGCTCTCGGGGGTCGCCGCCAGTTCCTCGGCGATCGCCGCCGACAGTGCCGCCGGGTCCTCGCCGTGCGCGACCGCCCACTCGTCCGAGATCGCCAGGACCATCGCCCCCGACACCGTGTCCGGTGCCTCCGACTCGGTCCCGTTGATCGTCAGGTCGCCATCGAGTCGCACGCACCCCGCCAGGGCGAGAAGCCCGACGGCGGCGCTCACCACCGCGCGGATGGCCACGTTCACGGGGGTCGGCTTGCTCACGTGGGCACCCTACGTGGCGGACCGGTTCGGGGTGATTCGCAGTCATCCAGTGACGGCAGATCGCACGGAAACGCTATCCGGCGGGGAGGGGAGGGTGTACGAGCGAGGGGGACGCGCGGTGGGGTCAGCTCGTGGGCGCCAGGAGCTGGTGTTGGGCGAGCTCGCGGTAGAGCGGCGAGCTCTGCAGCAGATCGGCGTGGGTGCCGGTGGCCACGACCTGGCCGTGATCGAGGACCACGATCTGGTCGCTGTCCACCACGGTCGAGAGCCGGTGGGCGATCACGAGCAGCGTGCGGCCTGCGGCGACCTCGTCGATCGCCGAGCGAAGTTGCGCCTCGTTGCGGCTGTCCAGGCTCGAGGTGGACTCGTCGAGCAGCAGCAGGTCGGGTGCGTTCAGCAGTGCGCGGGCGATGGCCAGACGCTGCCGTTCACCGCCCGAGAGCATCACACCGTGCTCGCCCACGGGGGCATCGAGGCCGGCGGGAGAGCGGGTGAGGACGTCGGAGAGGTTGACCTGGGCAAGCACGGCCCGCATCTGCTCGTCGGAGGCGTCCGGGGACGCGAGTCGGAGGTTGTCGGCCAGCGAACCGGCCAGCACCGGGGCGTCTTGCTCCACGTAGCCGATGCCGGAGCGCAGGTCCGTCCGTGCGACCTCCCGCACGTCGACGCCACCGGCCAGCACCCGGCCGCCCGTGGGATCGTAGAACCGCTCGACCAGGGCGAACACCGTGGACTTACCCGCCCCGGACGGCCCCACCAGGGCCGTGCGGGACCCACGAGGAACGGCGAAGGTGACGTCGTCGAGCACGGGGGCTGCCTGCTCGCCTGAGGGATAACGGAACGACACGCCCTCGAAAGCGATGGCAGGCCCATCGGTGCGGGGTGAGACCGAGGTGGTGACATCGTCGTCGGACTCGATCGGGAGCCGCACGATCTCCTGGATCCGGCCGAGGGCGCCGAGCGCCTGGCTGACCGCGGACATCGCCCCGATCATCTGCGCGAGCGGCATCACGAGCAGGAACAGGAACATGAGGAAGCCCACCAGTGCGGCGATGCTCAGCTCGCCGGCAGCCACACGTGCGCCGCCCACGCCCAGCACCACGAGGAACGCGACCTGCAGTGCGACCCCGGCGATCGGCACCACGAGCGCGGAGACCCGAGCCACCTTGATGCCGGCTCGGTAGGCGCCCTCGGTGCGCTCGTCGATCACCTCGGCCTCGCGGTCGCCCGCGTTGGCGGCGCGGATCGTCCGCACCCCCGAGATCGCACGCTCCAGCGCCGACGACAGCGCCCCGACCTGCTCCTGTGCCTGCGCGCTCGCACGGGTGAGCATGGGCATCACGGCGCCCGCGAGGCCGAACGCGAGCACCACCACGCCGAGCGTCAGCGCGAACAGGAGCGGGTCGATGATGATCATCGCAATCACGGCGCCCACGAACGTGAGCAGCCCGCCCACCGACTCCACGAGCCCTTGTGTCAGGACCGCACGTAGCAGCGTGGTGTCGCTGCCCACGCGGCTGACCAGGTCGCCCGTGCGGCGGGTGTCGAAGGTCGCGATCGGCAGATGCAGGATCCGTGCCACCAGGCGGCGCCGGCTCAGCCGCACCACCTGCTCGCCCATCACCTGCAGCAGGTAGTGCTGGTAACCGGCCAGCAGCGCGTCGGCGACCACGAGCCCAACCAGCAGCCACGGCAGCCAGCCGAGCGCGGCCGCCGCCTGCACCCGGTCGATGACCTGCTGCACCAGCAGCGGCTGCGCGAGGCTCGTGGCAGCGCCCAGCACCGACAGGATCAGTGCCGCGATCAGGAGGCCGCGATTGACCACGAGGTAGGGGAGCAGCTCGCGGAGCGAGGCGCGGGGGCCGTCGTCGGAGCGTCGCCGCCCGAACGGGCTGCGCGCTCTGGCTTGTGGCTCGGTAGCAGTCATTGAACGGTGCCAGCCATTTCCTGCGTTGAACGTGGTTTCAATCGGCCTTCGGGGGGCCATCGGTCGAGGAACGTCGCAGTCGCTCGACGGCGGTGCTTGTCGTTCACCTGCGACCGTACTTCTTGTGGACGGCCTGTTTGGTGACGTCGAGTGCG
>NZ_JBMDXJ010000299.1:0-6063 GCF_048594945.1 Pseudactinotalea sp.
CCGGCCCGGCGGGCGCAGCACCGGCCCGCCGCGGCCCGGCCCGCTCGTTGTGCGAGCGGCGCGCGCAGCGGAGCGGACGGACGCGCCGCTACGCTGTCCCCGGGGCGAGCGCAGGGGGCGGCGATGAGGTGGAAGCAGCACGGGGAACGTCCGGTCCACCGGACTCCGTGGGTCGACCTGTGGGTGGCCGACGTGGAGCAGCCGGACGGGGCCCGCCGGGACTACTACGTCGTCAAGCTCCGGAATCTGGCGGCGGCCGCCGTCGTCAACGAACGGCGCGAGGTGCTGATGATGTGGCGGCACCGCTTCGTCACCGACTCCTGGGCCTGGGAGTTGCCGATGGGCCTGGTGGAGGACGGCGAGACGCCGGCTGAGACCGCCGCGCGCGAGACGCTGGAGGAGACCGGGTGGCGGCCCGGCTCGCTGCGACCACTGATCTACGCGGAGCCGGCCAACGGGATCACGGACTCGCAGCACCACCTCTTCCGTGCCGACGGGGCCACGTACGTCGGCCCGCCCACCGAGCAGAACGAGTCTGACCGGATCGGGTGGATCCCGCTGGCGGACATCCGCGGCATGATCGACCGCAGGGAGATCGTGAGCAGTGGCTCTCTCGTCGGCCTGCTGTACCTCCTGATGGACGAAGGGCTCCGCTGACCGCACGACGGTGACGCGGCTCGACCGCGACGCACTCACCGGTGTGACGGCCTCTCCGCCCCGCAGACGCGGAAGGGCGCGGGCCGGACGAGGCTCGGGCAGGGGTCACCCGAGGTACGGCCGGTGGCGGTGCTCCAGGAAGTGGCGCAGCCGCAGTCGCTGCGTGTGGTGGATCGGCAGGTGCTCCAGTTGGTCCGGAGGAACGAAGCGGAGCTCCGTGGACTCCTCTTTCACCTCGCGGACGGCCGTTCCCGGAAGCGAGTCGGTGAGTTCCATGCCACCGCCGGGAAGCGCCCAGAGGTCGTTGTCGAGTCGTCGCTGGAGCAGGACGCGTCCCCGCTCACCTCGTGCAGCGGCGGGTTGTGCATGAAGGCCGACCGGCAACGGGCTCGATGCAGCCGCGGACTCTCCTCACGGCCGCGGGCCGGGACGTACTCCCACTCGTTCGGGTTTCTGCGGTCACAGAGGGGGCACAATTTTCGTCAACCTGACATTAACAGGGGCCGGCCCGGCCACCAGGCCGGCCTCCCTCTGCGATGCTGGGCGTCGACGAGAGGGGCGGAGCGATGCAGTGGAAGATCCACGGTGAACGTCCGATCTATGAGAACCAATGGGTCAACCTGTGGCTGACCGACGTGGAGCAGCCGGACGGACGTCGCTGGGAGTACCACGTCGTCAAACTCCGTCATCTGGCAGTGGCCGCCGTGATCAACGACGAGCAGAAGATTCTGATGATGTGGAGGCACCGCTTCGTCACGGATGCGTGGGCGTGGGAACTGCCCATGGGCCTGGTCGAGGCCGGGGAGAGTCCCGCCGAGGCCGCCGCACGAGAGACGATGGAGGAGACCGGATGGCGGCCCGGGCCGATGAGACCGTTGATCTACGCAGAGCCGGCCAACGGGATCACCGACTCGCAACACCATCTGTTCCGTGCCGACGGGGCCACGTACGTCGGCCCTCCCACCGAGCAGAACGAGTCCGACTGCATCGAGTGGATCCCGCTGGCGGACGTCCGCGGCATGATCGACCGCCGCGAGATCGTGAGCAGTGGCTCTCTCGTCGGCCTGCTGTATGTGCTCATGGACGCCGGGATGCGCTGACCCGAGCTGGAAGAAGATCACGCAGCCGTGACTCGAAAGCCAGCACTGCGGGCTCCCGCCGATGCGGGGCCAGCTCGTCGTAGAACTCGCGTAGGTGCCCGGCCACCCGCTCCGAACCGACCGAGGCAGCGGGCTCCAGCGCTTCCGTCGCCGTCTGGCACGCATGATCCAGCTTGCCGAGCTGGAGTTGTGTACGGGCCAGCCAGAACGCGTGAAACGCGCGCCCCCTCCGGTTGGTGCCGCTCGCCCGCCTCAAGGCATCGGCGATCAAGGGCTCCGCAGTCGCAGCCTCACCGAGTCGACCGAGTGCGATACCGGTATCAACGACGAGCTTCGCCTCGTCGAAGTAGGTGACCCACGGGGGGTCGGGGTCGCTGCCCTTGATCCGCTCGAACTGGCGACGTGCCTCACCAATGGCCGCGTGCGTACCGGCGTGGCTGGCGAGAGTCGCCTGCGCGAACGCCTCCCGCAACGACAACATCGACAGCACGTGGGGAGTGGTGCCGACCGCCGCGCGGGCCTCGTCCTGAGCCGCGTTGACCAATGCCAGCGCGTCCCCTGGCCGGTCCTGGTACGTAGCCTGCAAGCTCATGCAGGCCAGGACATTGGCCGTGAACTCCCGGTCGTCGATCTCCCGGGCGAAGCGCAAAGCCTCCGTGAAGTACGAACGGGCTCGGGTGTACTGCCGAGCATCGAAGTACATCCACCCTGTGAGGCGCGCGAGCTCGGCGGCCACGCCATGCAGATCGTGCCGGATGGCCCCGAGGCTTGTCCCGTTGAGCAACCCGACAACGTAGCGGAGCTGCCCGACGACAGCAGGCCGCAACGTCTCGCCTCCGTGCTGATCGTCCCGCCGCCAGTAGTCCTCGATACTGGCACGCAGCGCGAGGAGCGTGGAAGGGGTCGGGGCGGGCCGGGCGGTGAGGGCGATGATGCCTTCGACCTCCGGGCCCGGCAAAGACGCAGAAGGCGATGATACGGGCAGGGCGGGTCGAGGTTGCTCCTTTACCGCATCCCGGAGTCCGACGGGGGTTTCCCATTCCCGCCGCGCCAATCCGAGCATGTGCCCAGGGATCCGTAATCCATCGGCGATGCGCTCGATGACATCCATGTGGAGCAACTGACGCCGACCTGACAAGACTTCGCCGACACGACTCGGGGTGAGGTCGCACCGCCGCGCGATCATCGAGGGATAGATGCCCGCTCGGGTCTTGACAATTCGGAACACTGCAGAGAAGTCACGGGCGCGGCATGCCGCGATCATCTGAGGATGCATCAGGAGCCCAGCAGGCAACTCTGGTGAGCGAGATGACTCGATCATCGGGCTGGCTCCCACAGCTCAGAGATACGAAACGCCACTGGGCACCGACTTCGCACCATATTAACCAAGTTGGGTAACCAACATGGCCTTCCACGAGGTGCCGACGATTCGAGAGCCTGATGTGCATGACGAACAACCAGCAGACACGACCCGGAATCGGTGAACCGGCCGTGGATCGTGCGACCGGACGCGGCGGCATCGTGATGGGCGAGGTGGGCGGCCGCGTGCAGCTGCGACCGATCGGCGGCGGCATCGAGTGGGAGGCTCTGCCCGCGCAAGTGGTGCCGCCCGGGACACGGGAGGAACTGAGCACACGCCTGGCCGCGCGGAACCGGCACAGCCGCATCGGACTGTGACTCGCGCGTGCGGCCGGTGCACCTGCTGCACCCTCGCCGGTTGCTCCACCGATGCCCCTGCGGCGCGGCGGGTCCCACCAGCCACGAATGCGCCTGATCCGATCCGCCCCGTAGGGGCGGATCGCCCCTACCCCGTCCGTCGCCATCGCAGTGCGGGACCAAGGACGCCTGGAGGCGCAATGAAGGGTTCGACGAGTCGGACCGTCCGAACGGTGGGCGACAATGTCCGCCCCGGTGACGTGATCATGATCGGCGGGAACCCGCACACGGTGACGAACGTGCGACGCGTCGCGGGTGGGCGCAGACTTCTGGAGTTCGCCGACGGCAACCTCTACGTATTGGGCGCCACGTTGCCCGTGCACGTCACGCGGACTCGGGCACGGCTCGTGGCTGGACGCGACGGGCTTCTCCGCGTGGTCCTTCACTGACCAATGCGGCGGGCCGACGGCCGACGCGCGACTGTCGACGCGCACGGGGCCACGGCCGCCGGATCGCACCTGCCCCGGAGGACTGCTGCCGATGGAGCAGGATGCGTCCGGCCGAGCCGGGCGGGGCCCGCCCTCCCGGACGCCGGCGGCAGGTGGCTGACGCGAGCGTCGTTATCGTGCGCTCGCACATCCCGAAACCTCGGATCGAAGAGGGCAACATCCGATGACTGCAACTGAGTTCGAAGCAAAGATTCTCAATGTCGAGCCGGAGAAGATCCGCGCACTCCTGCTGGAGGCCGGGGCCGAGCACGTGATCGACCGCTTCCAGCGTCGCTACGTCTACGACATCCCCGACCTGCCCGGAGCGTGGGTCCGGCTGCGTGACACCGGCGCCGACGTCACGCTCTGCGTCAAGGAGATCCACTCCGACGCGATCGACGGCGTGACCGAAACGGAGACGAGCGTCGGCGACTTCGACGCCACGAACACGCTCCTCGGCAAGCTCGGCTACCGGCCGAAGGCGTACCAGGAGAATCGCCGGTCCTCCTGGACGCTGGGGAGCGCGGCCATCGAGATCGACGAGTGGCCGCTGATCCCCCCGTACCTGGAGATCGAGGGGGACAGCGCGGATCACGTCCACGCGACGGCGCTCACGCTCGGACTTTCCCTGGCCGAGCTGACGAGCGAGAACACGACCAAGGTCTACCGCCGGTACGGGATCGACATCGAAGCGATCCCCCGGCTCACGTTCGAGTGACAGGAGACACGCCTTGTCAGCGACCCAACGCACGGCGGTCCGGGTTGTCCGTGACAGGACCATCCGCGTCAAGGTGATCGACGACTGCGGGTTGGCCTGCACGTTCTGCCACAACGAGGGAACGCCGGTCACCGCCGACAACAAGGGCCGCGCTCTGCTGCCCTTCGTCGCGGGACCGGGCAAGGCCGGCCGCGTGTCGATCTACAGCGAGACGAACGGCGTCAACTTCCTCTCCGCGAAGATGGCCCCGAACGTGTTCTTCAGGCGGGCGGTGCGGACCGTCGCAAGGGCGTTCAACGCCAGCGAGGTTCACCTCACGGGAGGCGAACCCACCCTTCACACGGAGGTGCCCTCGCTGGTCTCGGCGCTCACCGGCATGGGGCTGAGCGTCGGGATGACCAGCAACGGGGAGCGCGGTCGGCAGGTGATGCCGGAGTGCTCGGTGGCCGGCCTCAATCGGGTCAACGTCTCCGTCTTCGGCACCACCGCCGAAGAGCTCCAGGCCGTACAGTCCAAGCGCTTCACGTCGGCGGGCCTGGCCGAGACGAAGATCCGTGCGGCGGAGCAGACCATCCGGGCCGCCGTGGCCAACGGGGTGAAGGTCTCCGTGAACATCGTTGTTCCTGGGATGGCCCACGTGGACCGGGTCGTCAACCTGGTTGAGTCGTACGGACAGTTCGCGGACGTGCGGATGCTCACCAGCATCCAGGACGGAGCGGAGTCGATCGCGGCGATCTCCGAAGTGCTGGTCCGGGTTGGTGCGGAACCGGTGCTTCGGACGTTCACCGCCGGCACCTCCGACGAGCGCACCCTCTACCGGGCACTCGGTAGCCGGGCCGTCTATGTCAAGCGGCTGCTGCCGGTACGACTCCCGGAAACCTGCGCGTCGTGCCGCTTCAACAACGACACGGACTGCGAAGAGGGCTACTACGGCGTCCGGCTCTACCTCACCGACCAGGGGGAGTACATGGTCGGCGTCTGCATTCAACGGATGGACCTCTGCATCCCCGTGGCCGAGCTGTCGAAGAGCGGGATCGTGGAAGAGGTGCAAGCCTTCAAGGATGCCGAAGTCCGGCGGCTGACCAGCCAGTACGGTGCCGCCGCGTGATCGACGGCACGCCCTGACAACTCCATGAGCGCCGGACCACCCATGACCTTGGCGGAGGGGGTGGTCCGGCAGCGAGCTGACCTCGATTGCCAGACCTGGTGCCCCATGGTGCTGGGGTGAGCGGCATGTTCATAGCTGCGCCGGCTGCCCGAAGGTCCGAACGGGCGCCCGACGCAGGGCTGTCAGGCGCACGGGAGGCATCCGGCCGAGCCGGGCGGGGCCTGCTCCCGGGCGCCGGCGACCCGGCGCGTGGGCACCGCCGCAAGCCGGTCCGGAGGGGACCCGGTTGGCGTTGCGGGGGGTGCGCCCGGGACGATACGTGCAGGAGCACCGCAG
>NZ_JBMDXJ010000003.1:0-1676 GCF_048594945.1 Pseudactinotalea sp.
TCGGTTTCCCTTTCACAATGGTGGGCACTTCCTGAGTCGAGTGAATGTCGACTCATCGGCCCGGACAGGGAGAGACATTACCGACGACGGCACCGGCGTCGGGTGATCGATAGAGCACATGGGGTTGCAGATCTGGAACAGGCGCGGTGAATTGCACCCTTTGAGTCAGCGAGCACCGGTTTCAACCAGTGTTCTGTGATCTGAAGTGTGCATTCGTGCGGCGCGGCCCTCACGACGCCTGAACGCACCACACCCCACGTCCGCAGACGACTGCGGAGCGTGGGGTGCGGTGTGAGAGAGCCCCCTGTCAGACTCGAACTGACGACCTTCGCTTTACAAGAGCGGTGCTCTACCAACTGAGCTAAGGAGGCGAGGCGGCAGATCGAAGCCGTCTGCGCCTACACGATAGTAGTCCATTCACCTCGGCGGTCACAAAACCGTCAGGACGCGAGAAGACCGGCCCACACCCGCCTCGGCGAGCGCGGACCGGTCACGGCGTCACCCGCGAGGGCCTCAGCCCTTGAACTCTCCCGTTGCCTTGAGGATTTCGGTGGCCAGGGCCTGCGGATCGCTCGTCTGGTCGGTGTGCTCACCGTTGATGAGCACCCATGGGGTGGCTTCGACGCCCGAGTCGAGCGCCTCCTGCGTCGTGTCCTCGACGTACTTGGCGAAGGTCTGGTTCGTCACGCAGGATTCGACGGTCTGCTCGGGATCCGAGTTGAGCTTCATCGAGGTGTCGACCCCGGCGTCCTCGGCGACCTTGAGCAGCTCTTCGTCGCTGCGGCCCTCGGTGCCCTCTTCGGGCTGCTGGGCGTACATGGCGGCGAAGAAGTCTTCGACGAGTTCGGGCTGAGTGTCGATGACGCAGGCGGCGAGGTTCGCCGAGCGGGTGGAGTACTCATTGCCGGCCGACATCCGGTCGAGGATCGCGACCGGCTTGTATTCGAGGACGACCGAACCCTCATTGGCGAGCTTCTGCAGCGTCGAGGTGTTGGCCTCCTCGAAGGCCTTGCAGCCCGGGCACTGGAAGTCGAGGTAGACGGTCACGGTGGCCGCGTTCTCATCGGCTCCGGCCTCCGTGGGAGCGGGCAGATCGGATTCTTCGCCCTCGGGCATCTCCTCGGGCTGGACCGGGGCCCCGTCCTTGGCCAGGGAGATTCCGCCGGCCACATAGTTCGCCGGAGTCACCCCGGGCTTGCTCTGCTGGAAGATGAGGACGCCGACGACGGCCGCGACAACGACGATGACGACCGCGATCCCGGAGTACAGGATCGTCTTGGCCGTCTTCTCCTTCTTCTCCTGATTCGCTGCGATCTGGCGGGCGTTCTCGCGCGCCTTCTGGCGCCTATCGTCTCCGGAGCTGTTCTTCGCCATTGTTCCTCACGTTGGATCGTCTGTCATCGGGCGGGCCTGGGACCCGAGGTGGTGAGCCGACGCGTTCGGCCCGACGCCACCACTGTACCGAAACCGGCAGCACTGCGGCTCCCAGAAAAGTTCAAGGTTCAATTACATGAGCGTTCAACTACCCCACCGAGAACGCCGCAGCCATCGGCGGCCACCCGCAGCCGCCCACTCACGCCCGCCCCGCTCACACGGGCCCACTCGCGGCCATCCCACTCACACGGGTCCGGGCAGGTAGTTGAAGGGGTTGATCGTCAGCGGCCACCAGGACATGG
>NZ_JBMDXJ010000030.1:0-21155 GCF_048594945.1 Pseudactinotalea sp.
CGAGCGGGGTGGGCCACAACACCTGACCCTGGGAGTCGACGGCGTCACCGTCGCCGCCGCGCACCCAGTCGCTCCCGGTGAACTCGCTCACCGTGTAGGCGTGCATCGGTCCGACGGCCCCGGGGCTGGCGCCGGTGTACGACAGCAGATCGACGTCCGTGTTTCGGACCAGGTCATCGCGCAGGCCGAGGCCGAGGTCGAGTCGGGTGGTGCTCGTGCCGACCAGCTCGTAGAAGGGGTGGACGCGGACCGGCACCGGGATCCGCAGCAGCGTCGGCGCCAGCACGAACGCGCCGATCAGTACCGAGGCCGCCACCACGGTCGTCGCTCGCACGGCTTGGCGATTGGGGCGGCGCCGGTACCGAGCGTCGTCGCGCGCCTGGATCGCGATGACGAGCACATACGTCGCAGCCGTGAGGGCGAGCAGCAGCAGGCTCACGGGCGCGCCGAGCAGAATCGGCACCGCCCAGAGCGTGAGCATCGGCATCCCGGACCACGCGGGCGCCCACGCGCCGACGGCGAGCATCTCGGCCAGCACGAACACGACCAGCACCCCGATCGTCACCAGGAAGGCGACACCATCACCCATGGCCAACGGGGGATAGGAGGTGCGCATCAGGGCGAACGCCTCAGGTACGAGGTCGGCAGCAGCGCGAATGGTCGACGGCGTAGGGATGACGCGAAGAAGCGCCTGGTCAGGGAAGTAGACGGCTGACACCGTGAGGAGGCCGATCGCCAACCCGGCGAGCGAGGGAATCCCCGCCGACGACGTGCGGGTGCGGATCGATGTGATCACCACCGTGGTGACAGCCACGCACAGCAGTGTGCGAGGCAGCCACAGGCTCGGTACCACGAGCGCCCGCAGTGTCAACGAGCTCAGCAGCGTCATCGCCAGCACCGCGGCGAGCGCGAGCAGGCGGCGGCTCACCGCTGCACCTCACGCGCACGCCACGCGTCGGCGACCGAGCCGGCGCCCGCCGCCGTGGCTACGTGCCAACCGGATTGCTGCAGGCTCGATGTGACGTCCGCCGCGACGCCGTCAGGGTCGACGATCAGCGCGGTCGAGAGCTCGAGCCCGCCCGCGGCGATCACGGCGTTGCCCACGGCAGCGTCCGGTCGATCCAGCACTGCGATCGCGCCGGCCGAGGTGGAGCGCTGCACCACGCGCACCGCCGCGACACCGAGGTCGGCTGCCGGGGAGGCGAGGGCGAAGACGTCGAGAGCGTCGGCTGCCAATGCAACCGGACGTTCGACCAAGGTCCCGTCGACGACCGTGACGACGCGGATCGTGAACCCCTGCTCGAGCAGCGCGACCGCGATCGAGGCGGCGGCGGTCACCGACCATTCGGCGACGTCGTCGGCGTCGTCACTCAGCACCAGCAGGACGTCGAGAACACGAGTGGTCGTCGGCTCGTCGTGCCGCACCATCAGCTCGCCCATGCGGGCGGTCGAGCGCCAGTGCACGCGGCGCAGGTCGTCGCCGCGGCGGTACTCGCGCACCGAGAGGTCCTCCAGCGTGCGCTGCGGCAGACCGTGCGAGGTCGGGGCGGTGGCCTCGAGCGCGCTGGCGAGCACGTCGCCGTCGATCAGCTCGGTCCGGGGCCAGACGATCACCTCGGTGACCACGCCGATCGGGATCCGCCAAGAGGCGATCGCGAGCGGATCCGAGCGCTGCAGGATCGCCGGGCCGAGCTGGTGCCGGCCACGCACCTCGGGCAGCACGGCATAGCCATGAGAGGAGTGGCTGCGGCGCCGCAGTGAGGCAGGAACCCGCTCGCGCAGCGAGGACCACGGCGGGAGCGGCAGCCCGGTGGGGGTGAGCTGAACCGATCCTGGCGCGTCGACCTGCCAGGCCGCGGGGCGCAGCGCACGCTCGAGGCCACGGCGGGAGGCGAACGCCTTGGCGAGCAGCGCCCAGATCAGCGACACGAGGGGGACGGCGAGCACGATCGCGGCCACCCGCGCAGCCGCCATCGACTGCATCGCCGCTGCTGCGGCGGCGAGCAGCCCGCCACCGATCAACATCCCCCAGCCGCGCATGGTGACGTGCATCGCGGACCTCAGCGCGGCACGGGCGTGGCGTTGAGGATCTCCGTGAGCACCCCGGCCGCGGTGAGCCCGCTGGACCGGGCGGACCGGGTCAGCGCGAGCCGGTGGGCCAGGACCGGGACCAGGACCTCCTGGACGTCGTCCGGGAGCACGTAGTCGCGTCCGGAGAGCGCTGCGGTCGAGCGTGCCAGCGCGAGCAGTTGCAGGCCGGCGCGCGGTGAGGCGCCCAGCTCCACGGACTCGACCTCCCGTGTGGCGCGCACGAGGTCGAGCACGTACCGCCGGACCGGGTCCGAGACGTAGGTGTCGTCGACTTGTGCGATGAGCTCGAGCACCTCGGCCTGCGTCAGCACGGCCGAGGTCTGAGCCGGTTGCCAGCCTCCGGCGGCGAGCAGCTCGTACTCGCTCTCGGCGGGCGGGTAGCCGATGCTCACCTGAGCCATGAACCGATCGCGCTGTGCCTCGGGCAGCGGGTAGGTGCCCTCCATCTCCACGGGGTTCTGGGTGGCGATGACCATGAACGGCTCGGGCAGTGGGTACGAGGTGCCGTCGACGGTCACCTGCCCCTCCTGCATCGACTCCAGCAGCGCGGACTGCGTCTTGGGCGACGCGCGGTTGATCTCGTCGCCGATGACGATGGTCGCGAACAGGGGGCCGGGGTGGAAGTCGAAGCTTCCCGACTCCTGGCGGTAGATCGTGATGCCGGTGAGGTCGCTCGGCAGCTGGTCGGGTGTGAACTGCACGCGCCCGACGGTGCCCTCGACCGAGGCGGCCAGCGCACGTGCGAGCGTGGTCTTGCCGACGCCGGGCACGTCCTCGAGCAGCAGGTGGCCACGCGCGAGGAAGACGGCCGCCGTGGTGCGGATCACCGACTCCCGACCGCGCAGCGCGCGGGCGAGATTCTCCTGCAGGAGCCTCGCGGACGTCGCTGAGGGGGTTCTCGTCGGCGTCTCCTGCGTCATGGATCGACAGGGTACGGGAGAGCGGGGTCGTCGCGGCCCCCACTTCGCTCCACCGAGAGCGGCCGACGGCGGTGCGCGGCCACCTGAGCGGTGCGATCGGCCCCTCGGATGGGGTGCCAGCGCGGGAGGAGGCGCCTGGAAGCGTCCCGTCAGCGCGCGTTCTGGAAAGTTCCCTCCACTCCACTCCATGCTGCTGACCTGCGGATTCACCCGCGACACGGGGAGTTCCTGCGGCAATGTCCGGCGATGGGGGAGGAAAGTGGAGTAATGTGGGGCCCGCGGGATGGAACTGGCTGGCAGTGCACCTGCGCGAGGCGGAACCGGAAGGGGGTGGGACAGGGTGTTTCTCGGGACGTACGAGCCGCGGCTCGACGACAAGGGCCGGCTGATCCTGCCCGCCAAGTTCCGTGACCAGATGGCCGGAGGCATCGTGCTCACGCGCGGCCAGGAGCGCTGCCTGTACGCATTCCCCCGGTCCGAGTTCGAGCACATCCACGACCAGCTGCGGCAGGCGCCGCTGACCTCCAAGCAGGCTCGCGACTACATGCGCGTCTTCCTCTCCGGGGCCACCGACGACATCCCTGACAAGCAGGGGCGCGTGACGATCCCGTCGATCCTGCGCAAGTACGCGGGTCTGGACCGAGACCTCGCGGTGATCGGGTCCGGCTCGAAGGTCGAGATCTGGGACGCCACCGCCTGGGCGGACTACCTGCAGGCGCAGGAGGACTCCTACGCCGAGATCACCGAGGAGGTGGTGCCGGGTCTCTAGGTCGTCGCCGCGGTCACCGCACGACGAGGTCTCTCACCGAAGCTCTGACGCACTTCCCCGGCGCCAGAGCTCCCCGGGGGGAGTCCTGGTCGGGCGGTGGAGGGCCCCCCGACCAACCACTCGGCACCACGAGCACCACGACCGATGAACCCGAAGGAGCAGGACACCACCGGGCAGCACCAACCCGAGCACCGCGACCACGCGTCGCTGCACGTGCCGGTGCTCGCCGACCGGTGCGTCGAGCTGCTCGAGCCGGCGCTCGCCGCCACCGAGGTGCGGCCGCGGCCGGTGCTCGTCGATGCGACCCTCGGTCTCGGCGGTCACAGCGAGCTGGTGCTGCAGCGCTTCGAGCACGTCACGGTCGTCGGCATCGACCGTGACCCGGAAGCGCTGAGGCGCTCGCGTGAGCGGCTCGCCCGTTTCGGAGACCGGTTCGTGGCCGCCCACGCCACCTACGACCGGATCAGTGACGTGCTGGCCGAGCGCACGCAGGATGGGCGCGCCGACGCCGTACTGATGGACCTCGGGGTGTCGTCGATGCAGCTCGACCTCGCCGACCGCGGGTTCGCGTACGCGCAGGACGGGCCGCTCGACATGCGGATGGATACCAGCACCGGGGTCACGGCGGCCGAGCTGCTCGCGGAGGCGCCCGAGCGCGAGCTCCGCCGGATCCTGCTCGCCTATGGCGAGGAGAAGTTCGCCGGAAGGATCGCTGCCGCGATCGTCGCGCGTCGCGACAGCGACCCGGTGGTCCGAACCGGTCAGCTCGCCGAGCTCGTACGCGACTCGATCCCGGCCGCGGCGCGCAGGCGCGGTGGCAACCCGGCCAAGCGGACGTTCCAGGCGCTGCGGGTCGCCGTCAACGCCGAGCTCGAGGTGCTGGCCCACGCGGTACCGGAGGCGATCGCGGTGCTCACCGTCGGCGGCCGGATCGTGGTGATGTCCTACCAGTCGCTGGAGGACCGCATCGTCAAGCGTGCGCTGGCGCACGGAGCCACGTCCCGGACACCCCCGGGCATCCCGGTCGAGCTCCCTGAGCACCGGCCGTACCTGCGTCTGCTCACCCACGGCGCCGAGGTGGCTCCGGAGCAGGAGCAGCTCGACAACCCCCGTTCCGCCTCGGTCCGCCTGCGCGCGGCCGAGGTGATCCGCGACCTCGAGGAGGCAGCCGCATGAGCGCGATGCCGTTGCGGGCTCCGCAGTCACGTCCCGTCAGCAACCCGTCGTGGCGACCGCGGCTGCGGATCGTCCGGGCACCCGCGCACGCACGCTCGCGGCTGCCGTTCCAGCTGCAGTGCGTCTCGATCCTGGCCGGAGCGATGCTCGGAGCGCTGGCACTCAACACCTCGATGGCGACCACCGCCTACACGATCCGCGAGCGGCAGGTCGAGCTCGCTCAGCTGACCCAGCAGGAACAGGTGCTGGCCGGCCAGGTCGAGCAGCTGTCCTCGCCGACGCAACTCGCCGCCGCGGCCTCCCGACTCGGGATGGTTCCTGCGGAAGGCTTGAGCTACATCCGCCTCGAGGACGGCACGATCACCGGACCCGCGGCGGATCTCGTCGCCGACGCGGAGGGGTGAGGCACACGTGGCAGCCAGGGGAGCCCGGAGCACGCAACGGTCGACGCAGCGCACGACAGCGAAGCGCGCGCGCCACGACAAGCGCCAGAACCTGATCCTGGGAATCGTGCTGATCGTGTCGGCGCTGTTCGCGGGCCGGCTCGTGTACGTGCAGACGATCGCCGGTCCGGCGCTCGCGCAGGCGGCGGCCGACTCGCGCAGCTTCTCGAGCATGATCGTGGCGCCTCGTGGGGACATCGTCGACTCCGAAGGCCATGTGCTCGCCACCTCGGTATCGACGTACAAGCTGATTCTCGACCTCGACAAGGTTCCGGAGTACGAGCTGAAGGACGATGACGGCGAGGTCATCGGTCGCGGTGCCTCCGCGCTCGCCCAGCAGCTGGCGCCGATCCTCGGGCTCGACGCCAACGTGCTCGGGGCCCGGCTGGTCGGCAACCCCGAGGAGTCCCGCGGCCGCCAGTACTTCGTCCTGGCACGCAGGGTGAGCGCCGACGTCCGTCAGCAGGTGGCGGCGCTCAAGATCCCTGGCTTCTCCGACGAGGTGAGCAGCACGCGCAACTACCCCAACGGCACGGTCGCCGGCCCGCTGCTGGGTTGGGTGAACGACGAGGGTGACGGCGTCACCGGTATCGAGTCGGTCTACTCCGGCCTGCTCACGGGCACCAACGGCGAACAGACCTACGAGCTCGGCGCGGCCGGCCAGCTGATCCCCACCGGGAGCCGCACCGAGACGCCCGCGGTGCCCGGCTGCGACATCCACCTGACGATCGATCTCGACATCCAGTACACCGCCGAGCAGGTGATCACCGACACGGTCAACAAGTACGGGGCGAGCTGGGGCGCCGTCGTCGTGATGGACACCCGCACCGGTCGCCTGCTCGCGCTCGCCGACTCCAACCCGTACGACCCGGGCAAGCCGCCCACCGACCGGCTCGGGAAGAAGAACGAGATGCTGTCGCCGGCGCTGCAGGCCTCTTACGAGCCGGGCTCGACCGGCAAGGTGCTCACGGTGCTGACCGCGCTCGAGGAGGGTGTCGTCACCCCGACCACCCCGATCGAGGACCCCTACCGGCTCACGGTGGATGGCCAGACGTTCACCGACCACTCCGAGCACCCCGACCAGATCCTCACCACCACCGGTGTGCTGGCCGAGTCGGCGAACACCGGCACCGTCAACATCGGCAACCTGATGACCGACGAGACCCGCTACTCCTACATGGAGCGGATGGGCTGGACGTCCACACCGGGGCTCAACATGGGCGAGTCGGGCGGGCAGCTCCGACCACCGGATCAGTGGGATGGCCGCACCCGCTTCACCACGATGTTCGGGCAAGGAGTCGCAGTCTCGCTGCTGCAGAACACCGGCGTCTTCAACACGATCGGCAACCAGGGCATGCACGTGGACCCGGTGCTCGTGGACGGCTGGACGTGCGACGGCGAGTACACCGCCAACGAGGCGTCCGAGCCCGACCAGGTGGTCTCACCCGAGAGCTCGGACATGATGATCCGGATGCTCGAGTCGGTCACTCACGACGGCGGTACAGGCGTCCTCGCCGCTGTCGAGGGCTATCGTGTGGCCGGCAAGACCGGAACGGCCCAGACCGCCGACGGCGCCGGTGGCATCACGGCGACCACCGCCTCGTTCGTCGGGCTGGTGCCGGCGGACGACCCGCAGCTCACGATCGGCGTCGTCGTCTACAAGCCCACCTCCGGGTTCTTCGGCGGCACGGTCGCGGCGCCTGTGTTCCAGGACGTCGCTGCGTTCACGCTCCCGTACCTCGGGATCGCGCCGTCCGGCGAGGAGGCCGACACCTACCCGCGCACCCCCGACGAGGACGCGGGCTGACGCCCGGTCCGCCCATCCGAAGCCCTCATCACGAACGGGTAGATTCGCGCACATGAGCTCCGAGGTCAGCCCTGACGGCGTCCGGCGTACCTACGCCGTGCTCGGCAGCACCGGCAAGGCCACCACCTGCTATCTCCTGGACCACGTCAACGCGGCGCTCGGGCGCAGCACGGCGATCTTCAGCACGGTCGAGCTCAAGGTGGGCTCCGAGCGGGCCCCGATCGAGCGTGACGTGCAGCCGGACCTCGCCGAGTTGCTGGCCCGGGCGGACGCCGCGCAGCTCGACGACGAGATCCTCGAGCTGCGCTGGCACGAGTTGTCCACCGGCGTGCTGGGGAACGATCGGCGGATCGATCTCGCCCTGTTCACCCACCTCGACCCCGAGGTGGAGGGTGACAGATACGCCGAGCATCTCGAGAAGATCGCCAGGGTGCTCTCATCGGCGCGTCACGCGCTGATCCTCATCGACGACGAGGCCGGGCGCGAGCTCGCACAGCGGGTCCCGGGTGCGATCACCGTGGGTAGTCTCCCGCGCGACCAGGACGCCGACTGGCAGGCGAGCATCAATGCCAGCCGACCGGATCACATCGCCTTCACGGTGACGCACCGCAGCGGCCGCAGTGTCTCGACATCGCTGTGGATCCCTACGCGGTTCTCGGTCGGCTACGCCGCGCTTGCCCTGGCCGCGATCATGGAGACCGGCGTCAGCGGCAACACGATCGCGCGACTGCTGCCGCACGGGCTTCGCCCGGTGGTGCCCGGGCGGATCGAGGGGGTGGCCGAGCGGCCTCGTGTCGTGGTCGATATCGCCCACAACCCGGCCCGGCTGGGGCGTGCACTGGCGTCGCTGCGACGGACCACCAAGGGCAGGCTCGTGGTGGTGGTCGCGGCTCGCGCCACCGACGATGCCGCAACCCGGCGGGCGATCGGCCGCCACGCCGCGGCGGCCGACTCGATCGTGGTCACCGACGACGACCATGGGATCGACGACGACGTGGCGGGGGTCCGCAAGGATGTGATCGTGGCCGCCCGGGAGGCGGGTGCACACACGATCTCGGAGGTCTCGCCGCGCCGCGCCGCGATCCGCGGCACCGTGGCGCTGGCTGGTCGGGACGACACCGTGCTGGTGGCGGGTCGCGGGCACCTCACGCGGCTGCTCGTCGCAGGCGAGAGCGAGCACCTCGATGATCGCGAGGAGGTGCGTGCCGGTATCGCTCAACGGCACGCGGACAGCGCATGATCCCGCTCACCCTGACCGAGGTCGCCGCGATCACCGGTGGCGCGCTCGGTGGTTCGGCCCTGGACGGCCACGTGACGGTGACAGCGGTGATCATCGACTCGCGGGCCGCGGGCGCCGGCAGCCTGTTCGTGGCACTGCCAGGCGAGCACGTCGATGGGCACGACTACCTCGAGGCCGCCGCCTCGAACGGCGCAGTCGCCGCACTGGTCTCCCGTGACGTGCCCGGTGCGCCGCTGCCCTGCATCCGCGTTCCCGACACCGCCGCTGCGCTGGCCGACCTTGCCCGCGAGGTGCTGGTTCGACTGCGGGAGGCCGGTGAGATCGTGGTGGTGGGCATCACCGGCTCCGTCGGTAAGACGACCACGAAGGATCTGTTGTCGGTGCTGCTGACGCCGCTCGGTGACGTCGTGGCACCGGTCGCGTCGTTCAACAACGAGATCGGCCTTCCCCTCACCGTGCTCCGCGCCGACCACGATACGCGCGTGCTGGTGCTGGAGATGGGCGCCGATGCCCCGGGCAACCTGACCTTCCTCACCTCGGTCGCACCTCCGGACGTGGCCGTCGAGCTGATCGTCGGTCACGCGCACCTGGGTGGCTTCGGTTCCATCGAGGGGGTGGCGACGGCGAAGGCCGAGCTCGTGCAGGGTCTCGCCCCGGGCGGTGTGGCCGTGCTCAACGCCGACGACGTGCGGGTCCTGAGCATGGCGACGCTCGCCGAGCGGGTGGTCACGTTCGGCCGGTCCGAGACCGCGGAGGTGCGCGCCGCGGACGTGATGATCGACATCGACGGCCACGCCGAGCTGACGCTCGTCACCGAGGCGGGCAGCGCCCGCACCCGCCTGGCGCTGGCGGGTGACCATCACGTCACCAACGCCCTCGCCGCAGCGGCGGTGGCGCTGCACCTCGGGCGAGGACTGGAGGAGGTCGCCGTGGCGCTGGCGGCGGCAGGGCCGATCAGCCCGCACCGCATGCAGGTCACCGACACTGCGGCCGGCGTGCGCGTGATCGACGACGCGTACAACGCGAACCCCACCTCGATGCGCGCCGCGTTGGCGGCCCTGTCGGCGATGACTGCCACGGCGGGCGGCCGCCGCGGGGTGGCCGTGCTCGGTGCGATGCTCGAGCTCGGAGCCGACTCGGCGCACGAGCACGCGGCGATCGGACGCTGGGCAGCCGAGCTCGGGATCGCAGAGGTTGTCGTGGTGGGTGAGGAGGCGCGGCCGTTGCTCGACGCGGTGCTGGAGGAAGGTGGCAGCGCCACATTCGCCGACGGTCCCGACGACGCTCGTGCGCTTCTGCGCACGCTGATCCGGCCGGGCGACGTGGTGCTCGTCAAGGCCTCCAACGGGACCGGGCTCTACCGGCTCGGTGACGCACTCGCCGGGTCGGCGCTGGTGGGTGCCGAGTGATCGCCGTCATCGTCGCGGGTGCGGCCGCGCTGGCGGTCGCGCTGTTCGGGACCCCCCTGTTCATCCGGTTCCTGGTGCGCCGCAACTATGGACAGTTCATCCGGCAGGACGGTCCCACCGCCCACTTCACCAAGCGCGGCACGCCCACGATGGGCGGCGTCGTCATCATCGGGGCGACGCTGATCGGGTACCTGGTCGCCTACGTCGTGTCGTTCTTCAGGTCCGGTGCTCTGCCGAGCGCCTCGGGCCTGCTGCTGCTGTTCCTCATGGTGGGGCTCGGGCTGATCGGGTTCCTCGACGATTTCACGAAGATCACCCGCCAACGTTCGCTCGGTCTGTCACCGGCCGCCAAGATCATCGGACAGGGTGCCGTCGGCATCACGTTCTCGGTGCTCGCGCTGCAGTTCCCCAACGAGCGGTTCCGCACGCCTGCGAGCACCCACATCTCCTTCATCCGGGACCTCGGCCTCGACCTTGCGTTCGCGGGCGTGGCGGTGGGACTGGTGCTGTTCGTCATCTGGTCGAACTTCCTCATCACGGCCTGGTCCAACGCGGTCAACCTCGCCGATGGTCTGGACGGGCTTGCCACCGGTATGAGCGCGCTCGTGTTCGGCGCGTACGTGATCCTCACGACCTGGCAGTCCAACCAGTCCTGCCAGGTGCTCAGCCAGGCAGGTCCGCGCTGCTACGAGGTACGCGACCCGCTCGACCTGTCGATCGTGGCGGCGGCGATCGTGGGCGCCTGCATCGGATTCCTGTGGTGGAACACCTCACCCGCGAAGATCTTCATGGGCGACACCGGTGCGCTCGCGCTGGGTGGCGCGCTCGCCGGCCTGACGATCCTCACGCGCACCGAGATCCTCGGCGCGATCATCGCCGGCATGTTCGTGCTGGTGGTGCTCTCGGACGTGATCCAGATCGGCTGGTTCAAGATGACCGGCAAACGGGTGTTCAAGATGGCGCCGCTGCACCACCACTTCGAGTTGATGGGCTGGGCCGAGGTGACGATCGTCGTGCGGTTCTGGGTCGTCTCCGTGTTGTTCGTGGCCGTGGGGCTGGCGATCTTCTACGCCGAATGGATCGCGCAGTAGATGGGCGCCGATCCGGGCCTCCAGGACATCGACGCACTGCGTGGCACCCGCGTGGCCGTGCTCGGTCTCGGCACGAGCGGCCGCGCGGCCGCTGCGGTGCTGCAGGAGATCGGAGCACAGGTCCTCGTGGCCGTGCCCGATGCCGAGGAGGCCGAACGGGCCGACCTGCCCACCGCCGTCGAGATCCTCGCCGAGGGTGACCCTGCGCGGCTGGGTGAGCGTCTCACCGAGGCAGGCCCCGCCGTCGTCGTCACCTCGCCTGGAGTGCCGCCGCAACACCCGGCGCTGCTCGCCGCGCAGCACGCCGGCGCGGAGGTATGGAGCGAGATCGAGCTCGCCTGGCGGATCGACCGACCCGCCACCCAGTGGCTCACACTCACCGGCACCAACGGCAAGACCACCACGGTGGGCATGCTCGCCTCGCAGCTCGCAGCGGCGGGCTGGCACGCGCCCGCGGTGGGCAACGTCGGGACCCCGATCTCGACGGCGGTGCTCACCGCTCGCGCGGGAGGTCGCCCTCTCGACGGGCTCGCCGTGGAGCTCTCCAGCTTCCAGCTGCACTTCACACACTCGGTCGCACCACTGGCGAGCGCGTGCCTCAACATCACCGACGACCACCTCGACTGGCACGGCGGCGCCGCGGGCTATTGGCAGGACAAGGCACGCGTGTACTCCCGCAGCCGGGTCGCGTGCGTCTACAACGTGGCCGACCCGGCGACCATGCGGATGGTCGAGGCCGCTGAGGTGACCGAGGGGGCGCGGGCGGTCGGGTTCACGCTCCAGGCACCGAAGGTTGCCGAGCTCGGGCTGGTCGAGACCCAGCTGGTCGACCGCGCCTTCATCGACAACAGGCAGACGCACGGGCAGGTCGTGGCCGATCTTGCCGACCTCACCCACCTCGCGCCCGGCAGTGACGGCGCAGTGCCGCCGCACGTCGTCGCGAACGCGCTGGCGGCGGCCGCACTCGCGCGCGCCGCTGGCCTGGCCCCAGAGCACGTCGCCTACGGGCTGCGCACCTACGAGGGCGGACCGCACCGGATCGAGCACGTGGCCGACGTCGACGGGGTGGCCTACGTGGACGACTCCAAAGCCACCAACGCGCACGCCGCGTCGGCGTCGTTGGCTTCGGTGGAGCCCGGCCGCGCCGTGTGGATCGCCGGCGGTCTCGCCAAGGGGGCACGGTTCGACGACCTGGTGCGCGAGCGGGCCGATCGGCTCCGCGCCGTGGTGATCATCGGCGTCGATGCCGAGCCACTCCTCGACGCGCTCGCGCGACACGCGGCCCAGATCCCGCAGGTTCGGATCGACCCGGGCGAGCATGAGGTGATGACCGCCGCCGTGACCGCAGCCGCCCGCCTGGCCCAGCCGGGCGATGTGGTGCTGCTCGCGCCGGCCAGCGCGTCGATGGACCAGTTCGACTCCTACGCCCACCGCGGTCAGGCGTTCGCTGAGGCCGTGCGGGCACGGGAGACGAACCGGTGACCGCGATCGGGGTCGGGTCCCGGCGCCGCCCTGGTCCCGGCGCCCGGACGGACAAGCGCCGCTCGACCAAGCGGAAGCAGCAGACCGAGCCCTCGGCGTTCGCCGAGTGGCGCACGGCGGCGTGGGCGTCACCCACCACGAGCTACTACCTCATCGGCGGCGCCGCCCTCGTGCTGCTGCTGCTCGGTCTCGTGATGGTGCTCTCGGCCTCGATGGTCGTCTCACTCAACGAGAGCGGCGGCCAGACTCCCTTCACGGACTTCCTCAACCAGCTCAAGTTCGCCGTCATGGGCGTCCCGGTTGCGCTGATCGCGTCGCGGTTCAAGCCCGAGTGGTTCCGCAAGCTCGCCTGGCTGATCCTTGTCGGAGCACTCGGACTTCAGTTGCTGATCTTCACGCCGCTCGCGCGAGGCGAGGGTGGCAACCTGAACTGGGTGTACGTCCCGGGTCTCAACACTGCGTTCCAGCCCAGCGAGTTCGCCAAGCTGGCCCTCGCGATCTGGCTCGGCGCGGTGCTCGCGACCAAGGGTGACCTGTTGCGCCAGTGGCGGCACGCCCTCGTCCCCGGTGTGCTCGTCGCCGCAATATTCCTCGGGCTGGTGCTGTACGGGCACGACCTCGGCACTGCACTGATCGTCATCGCCCTGGTGGCCGGCGCGCTGTGGGTTGCCGGAGTGCCGCTGTCGCTGTTCGCGCTGCTCGGTTCGGCTGCCGCCGCCGGCGCGGGCTTCCTGGTGTTCTCCTCGACCAACCGACGCGAACGCGTGGAGCAGTTCCTCGGCATGGGCGGCGACGCGCACGCGATCGACACGTTCCAGCGCGACAGCGCGCTCGCCGCACTCGGCTCGGGCGGGCTGTCGGGCACCGGTCTCGGCGCCTCGCGGATCAAGTGGCGCGGGCTGCCGGCCGCCCAGGACGACTACATCTTCGCGATCCTCGGCGAAGAGCTCGGGCTGCTCGGTGCGCTGCTGGTGATCCTGCTGTTCGTGGCGCTCGCGCTCGGGGTCACACGAGTGGTGAAGCGGCACCCCGACCGTTTCGTCAAGATCACGGCCGCAGCCCTGGGAACCTGGATCGTGGCGCAGGCCTTCGTCAACATCGGCGTGGTGATCGGCGTGCTCCCGGTCATCGGCGTCCCGCTGCCGCTGCTGTCCGCCGGTGGCTCGTCACTCGTCACCACCCTCGCCGCGCTCGGCATCCTGCTGGCGTTCGCGCGCTCCGAGCCTGGCGCCAAGGAGGCGTTCGCGGCACGCCGAGGCTCGGTGCGACGGTCGCTCGCCGTGCTGGCGCCGCGGTTGCGACCCACGCGATCCCGTGGCTGAGCTGCGCATCGTCCTGGCCGGAGGCGGCAGCGCCGGGCACGTGAACCCGATGCTCGCACTCGCCGCCGAGGTGCGCCGGCGCCACCCGGACGCCGAGCTGCTGGCGCTCGGCACCGCCACCGGGCTCGAAGCCGACCTCGTGCCCGCGGCCGGCATCGACATGGTCGAGCTCCCGCGAGTGCCGATGCCGCGCCGCCCCTCGATGGATGCCCTGCGGTTCCCCGGCCGCTGGCGCCAAGCGGTGGCCGCGGCCGAGAAGGCGATCTCCGGCTCCGGCACGAAGGCCGATGCCGTGGTGGGCTTCGGAGGGTATGTAGCCACCCCCGCGTACATCGCCGCCCGGCGGACACGCGTGCCCGTGGTCGTGCACGAGCAGAACGCCCGACCCGGGCTGGCGAACCGCTTGGGTGCGCGGTTCGCGAGCGCAGTCGGGGTGACGTTCGCCGGCACCAAGCTGCCGGAGTCGATCGTGGTGGGCCTGCCGCTGCGGCCTGCGATCGTCGATCTGGTCACCGCTCGGGCCGAGGACCGCGGTGCCGCCCGACGTGGGGGAGCCGAGGCGCTCGGGCTCGACCCGGAGCGGCCGGTCCTGCTGGTCACCGGCGGCTCGCTGGGCGCTGCTCGCATCAACGGTGCCGTCGCTGCCGCTGCGACCGAGATTCTCGCCACCGGTGCCCAGGTGCTGCATCTGGCGGGCGCGGGCAAGGACGACGAGACTCGCCGCACCGTGGCCGACGCCGCGGCTGCTGCCGGTGTCGCCGCTGACGACTATCGCGTGCTCAGCTACCTCGACGAGATGCAGCACGGGCTCGCGTGCGCCGACCTGGTGGTGGGCCGCGCCGGCGCGGGCACGGTCTGCGAGCTCGCCGCGCTCGGTATCCCCGCCGTTTATGTGCCGCTGCCGATCGGCAACGGTGAGCAGCGGCTCAACGCGGCGGGAGTGATCGCCGCCGGTGGCGGGATCCTCGTGGCTGACGCTGACCTCACCGCGGCCTGGCTCCGGCAGCACGTCGTGCCGCTGCTGTCCGATCGCGACCGGCTCCGTGCCATGGGAGACCGCGCGGCCGCCGTCGGGGTGCGCGACGGTGCGGCGCGTCTGGCGGACCTCGTCGAGCGAGCAGCCGGACGGCAGGCGTGAGCGCGATGAGCGCCCCGCCCGCACGTACCCACTTCATCGGCATCGGTGGCGCCGGGATGTCGGTGGTGGCAGAGCTGTTCCTGGCGCGGGGACATGCCGTCAGTGGCTCCGACGCCAAGGACTCACCGGTCCTCGCACGACTCGCGGAGCTCGGCGCTGAGATCGCTGTGGGGCACGACGCTGCGCACGTCCAGGGCGCCGGCACGGTGGTCGTGAGTACCGCGGTGCGAGATGACAATCCCGAGCTCGTGGCCGCGCGGGCCGCCGGTGCCGAGGTGATCCACCGATCGGTGGCGCTCGCGCGTGCCGCTGCGGACCACGACTTCGTGGCCGTGGCGGGCGCGCACGGGAAGACGACCACCACCGGGATGCTCGCCGTCGCGCTGACCGAGGTCGGCGCCGATCCCTCGTATGCCATCGGCGGCGCCCTCATGGGTGCCGGTACCGGTGCGCATCTCGGGACCGGCGCCGCGTTCGTCGCCGAGGCGGATGAGTCGGACTCCTCGTTCCTCAACTACTCCCCGCGCGTGGCAGTGGTGACGAACGTCGAGGCCGACCACCTCGATCGGTACGGCTCGAGCGACGCGGTCCAGCATGCCTTCGAGCAGTTCGTGGCACGGATCGAGCCAGGGGGCCTGCTCGTGGCGTGCGCCGACGACCGTGGCTCCGCCGAGCTGGCGGGCTTTGCCTCGGGGCGGAACATCCGGGTGCAGCGGTACGGCGTCGCCGAGGTTGCGGCGAGCGGCGTGCTGCCGCAGCGGCCGACCGGAGCTGCCCCGGACGTGCTGCTGCACGAGGTGTGCCTGACGCCCGAGGGCAGTTCGGCGCGACTCGAGCAGGACGGGCAGCCCAAGGAAGCCGCTGTCGAGCTGACGCTGCACGTGCCCGGCGAGCACAACCTGCGCAACGCGGTCGCCGCGTGGTGCGTGGGTGTGGAGCTCGGGGTCGATCGCGCCGCGATGGCCGCGGCGCTCGCCTCCTTCACAGGGACTGCTCGGCGGTTCGAGCTGCGCGGCGAGGTCGGCGGCGTGCGGGTGGTCGACGACTACGCGCACCACCCCACCGAGGTGGCCGAGTTGCTCAAGGCAGCCCGACGCTCGGCTCGCGACGGTCGTGTGCTGGTGCTGTTCCAGCCGCCCCTGTACTCGCGCACGCAGGCGTTCCAGGGCGCTTTCGCGGCGGCGCTGTCGGCGGCGGACCATGTGGTGCTGACCGGCATCTACGGCGCCCGCGAGGACCCCGTACCCGGCGTCACGTCCCAGCTCATCGCCGCTCGTGTCCCGCGCGCCCGCTACCTCGAGGATCGGTTCGAGGCTGCCGCCGCGATCGCGGCCGAGGCGCGTGCGGGCGACCTCGTGCTCACCGTCGGTGCCGGGGACGTCACCGAGCTGGGCAGCACGATTCTCGCCGCGCTCGAGGCGAGGGGATGACATGAGCCGCAGGCCGCCGTCGTTCGCCCCCCGTTCCCAAGTGAGCATCACGACCACGGACTCCGGTGTGGATCTTGTCGAGCGCGGACGAACCGGCGAACCGGTCGTCACCGGCCTGAGCGACCGCCTCGCCGAGCGGCAGCGCGCCCGGCGGCGGCTCCGGATCCGTGCGATCGTGGCAGCGGTGATCGCGGCGCTGCTGCTCGTCGGCGCCGGCTACGTGCTGCTCGCCTCACCGCTCGTGGCGTTGAAGGTCGATGAGGTACAGGTGAGCGGAGCGAACGAGATCGCGAGCGCCGAGGAGGTGCTCGCCGTGGCGCAGCGCTACGACGGTCAGCCGTTGCTGCGCCTCGACACCGGTGGTCTGCGCGAGGAGTTGCTCACGATCGTCGGTGTGCGCGAGGCCACCGTGCAGCGCGAGTTTCCACACGGCCTCGCGATCACGATCGAGCCGCGCGTTCCGGTCGCCACCGTGGAGCACGAAGGAGGCTACGTGCTGCTCGACGCCGACGGGGTCGAGCTCGCGGCCACCGAGGAGCCGCACGACGGTGTGCCGGTCGTCCAGGTCCCTGTCGGGACCGAGGCCACCGCGGACGCACTCGACGCGGTCCTCACCGTGATGGCTGCGCTGCCGCAGGGGATCCTGGAACGGGTGGCGACCGCCTCGGCGACCTCGGCGCACGAGGTTGAGTTCGAGCTCTCCGACGGCGCCCGCGTGGTCTGGGGGAGCGCGGACGACAACGATCTGAAGGCCGCGGTGCTCGAGAGCCTGCTCCCGGTCGAAGCCGAGCTGTACGACGTCTCTGCTCCGCTGAGCCCGATCACGCGCTGACCCACGAAGAAGTCAGTGACACGCCCGGCGTGGTCGTTGTTCGGCGGTGCTTGCGCACCTACCGTCATCGCGATCAGAAATGACATAACTCTCACCCTCAGGTAGAGGTTGAAGGTTGAGGGGGAGTGATGTCCGAGCAGGAACCGGCGAGAGGGACAGACGTGGCGGCACCCCAGAACTACCTGGCGGTCATCAAGGTGGTCGGCATCGGCGGCGGAGGAGTCAACGCCGTCAACCGCATGATCGAGGTCGGGCTGAAAGGCGTGGAGTTCATCGCCGTCAACACCGATGCGCAGGCGCTGCTGATGAGCGACGCCGACGTCAAGCTCGACGTCGGCCGCGAGCTCACACGCGGGCTCGGCGCCGGAGCCGACCCCGAGGTGGGCAAGAAGGCGGCCGAGGATCACTCCGAGGAGATCGAGGAGGTCCTCCGCGGCGCAGACATGGTCTTCGTCACGGCTGGCGAGGGCGGCGGCACCGGCACGGGCGGTGCGCCCGTGGTCGCCAAGATCGCCCGCTCGCTCGGTGCGCTGACGATCGGCGTGGTGACACGGCCGTTCACGTTCGAGGGTCGCCGCCGGGGCGTCCAGGCCGACTCGGGCATCGAGGCGCTGCGCGCCGAGGTCGACACCTTGATCGTCATCCCCAACGACCGACTGCTGAGCATCAGCGACCGCAACGTCTCGGTGCTCGATGCGTTCAAGTCGGCCGACCAGGTGCTGCTCTCCGGTGTCCAGGGCATCACCGACCTCATCACCACGCCAGGCCTGATCAACCTGGACTTCGCCGACGTCAAGTCCGTGATGCAGGGTGCCGGTTCCGCGCTCATGGGCATCGGCTCCGCTCGCGGCGACGACCGCGCTGTGCAGGCCTCGGAGCTCGCGATCTCCTCGCCGCTGCTGGAGGCCTCGATCGACGGCGCTCACGGTGTGCTGCTGTCGATCCAGGGCGGTAGCGACCTGGGCCTGTTCGAGATCCACGAGGCGGCCCGGCTGGTGCAGGAGGCCGCGCACCCGGAGGCGAACATCATCTTCGGTGCGGTCATCGACGATGCACTCGGCGACGAGGTCCGTGTCACCGTCATCGCGGCCGGGTTCGACAACGCTGCTCCGGGGAGCACGAACCCGGCGCGGCCCGCGAACGAGTCCCGCACGGCACCGGTCGAGGGAGCGGTGCGCACAGCGCCGACGGTGATCGAGCCTGCCGCTGTCGATGAGCCTGCCGAGCCCGTGGCGCCGAGCACGGCTGAGACCGAGGTGGTGCCGCCACGTCCCGAGCCGGTCGAGGTGCCTGTGGTGGTCGAGGAGCAGCCACGCCGCCGCCCCAGCGCGGACGATCTCGACATCCCTGATTTCCTCAAGTAGCAGCAGCGGCGGCGACACGCCGTCGACCCTGCGGGGACGCACGCAGGCGCTGGTCTAGCGTGCGAGAGGTACGAACCAACTTTCAACGGGAGTAGGCATGGCCGGAGCGCTGCGCAAGACGATGCTGTACCTCGGCCTGTCCGAGGCCGACCGCGAGCGGGAGGGCGCGGAGGAGACTCACTACGCTGAGGAGCCGTCCTACGAGGACAGCTACGAGGAGTACGAGGAGGCTGCTCCGAGCGCCGAGGTGACACCGATCAACCGCGCCGCTGCGCGGTTCGAGGGTGGTGGCGCGCTGCGCCGGATCACCACGGTGCACCCTCGTAACTACAACGACGCCAAGGTCATCGGCGAGGCGTTCCGTGCGGGCACGCCCGTGATCATGAACCTCACCGACATGTCCGACGGCGAGGCGAAGCGACTCGTCGACTTCTCCGCCGGTCTGGTCTTCGGGCTGCGTGGGGCGATCGAGCGCGTCACCAACAAGGTGTTCCTGCTCTCCCCGGCCTCGGTCGAGATCGCAGCGGAGTCCTCGGAGCCCGAGGTCACGCACGCCCGCTTCTTCAACCAGAGCTGAGCCACTTCCGCGATGAGGTGGGTCTTCGGCGTCGCCTACCTGCTCCTGCTCCTGTTCACCCTGGCGATGCTGGTCAGGCTCGTCTTCGAGTGGATCCAGGTCTTCGCGCGCGAGTGGAAGCCGCGTGGCGTGGTCCTGCTGCTCGCTGAGGCGGTCTACACGGTCACCGACCCGCCCCTGCGGGGGCTTCGTGCACGCATCAAGCCCATCCGCATCGGCGGCGTGGCGCTCGACGTGGCATTTCTCCTGATCATGATCGCCTGCTCGATCGGGCTGACCGTCCTGAGCAGTCTGATGATGCGGTTCTAGCACTCCGTATGAGCTAGCGTGATCCCTGGCAACCAGCCGAACGACGATTGACACCGAGGTGACGACATGGCGCTGCTGACGGCAGACGACGTCCTCAACAAGAAGTTCCAGCCGACCAAGTTCCGCGAGGGCTACGACCAGGACGAGGTCGATGACTTCCTCGACGAGGTCGTCAACACGCTCCGTGCGCTGGACGCTGAGAACGCTGAGCTCAAGGCCAAGCTCGAGGCCGCCGACCGCGGCGGCTCCGAGTCGGGTGCCGCCGCTGCCGGAGAGCAGCAGACCCAGCAGATCGCTGCGGTCCAGGACGCCCCGGTCGAGGACGAGCCCGTTGCCGAGCCCGAGCGCGCGCCGGAGCCCGAGCAGCAGCCCGTGCCGTACGGCGCCGCGGCACCTTCCGCCACATCCGGCGGCGAGCCGGAGTCGGCGACCGGGCTGATCGCCCTCGCTCAGCGCGTGCACGACGAGTACGTGCACAACGGCCGCGCCGAAGCCGACCGCATCCTCGGCGAGGCTCGCACGGAGGCTGAGCGGGTGGCCCGCGAGGCCGAGGAGCAGCGCAACCGCACGCTCGGCCAGCTCGAGGGCGAGCGATCGCTCCTCGAGCGCAAGATCGACGAGCTCCGCACGTTCGAGCGGGACTACCGGACGCGCCTCAAGAGCTACCTCGAGGGTCTGCTCAACGACGTCGAGGGCCGTGGCTCGGTGGCCGGCAGCGGTGCCGGACCTGACAGCGAGCTTCACCGTCCGTGACGGATCTGCAGCGGGCGTGAGCGCTCCGCACGACCAACCGCGACGACGCCGGTTGCTGGTGGCCCTCGGGCTGCTCGCGGCCGGCGTCCTCGTCGTGGACCAGGTGAGCAAGTCGCTGGTCGTGGCACGGATGACTCCCGGGGAGTACATCCCGCTGCTCGGAGACTTCTTCGGGCTCCAGCTGGTCTTCAATCCCGGCGCCGCGTTCTCGCTCGCCACCGGAAGCACCTGGATCTTCACGATCGTCGCGACGGTCGTGACTGTGGTCATCGTGCGGATCTCGCGCAAGCTCGGTTCGCGGGGATGGGCGATCGCGCTCGGCTCCCTCTTGGGCGGCAACCTCGGCAACCTCGGCGATCGGCTGTTCCGTGATCCGGGCTTCGCGCGCGGCCACGTGGTCGACTTCCTCAACTACAACGGCTGGTTCGTGGGCAATGTCGCGGACATCGCGATCGTGCTCGCCGCCGTCATGATGGCGCTGCTGGCGTTCCTCGGGATCGGCATCGACGGCACTCGCCACGCGGCTGCCGAGGCCGAGGAGACCGAGGAGGAGGCGTCGGAGGATGACGCGAGCTCCGCCGTCGAGGAGGATGAGCCGACCGCCGTGGTCGAGAAGGATGCGGACTGAGGCATGGCACTCCGGTCGCTCCCGGTTCCCGATGGGCTCGCCGGTGAGCGGGTCGATGCCGCGCTCGCGCGGCTGCTCGGCCTGAGCAGGACCAAGGTCGCCGAGTTCGCCAAGTCGGGGCTGGTCACGGTCGACGGCGCCACGGTCGGTAAGTCGCACCGGCTGCTGCCGGGCTCGTGGCTGGAGATCGACCTGCCCGAGCCGGATCAGCCGGTGACCCCGCCCGCGGAGCCCATCCCGGGCATGCGGGTGGTCTTCGACGACGACGACGTGGTGGTGGTCGACAAGCCCGTCGGCGTCGCGGCGCACCCCAGCCCGGGCTGGACCGGACCCACCGTGGTCGGTGGGCTCGCCGGGGCGGGATACCGGATCTC
>NZ_JBMDXJ010000300.1:0-10537 GCF_048594945.1 Pseudactinotalea sp.
AGGACCTCGCCATCGGCATCATCGAGCTGGAGCCTGACCTCCACCTCGTAGCCGCCGTCGTAGACCGTGGCGAGCAGCTCAGCGAAGTGCCGGCCGTGCTCCACGCGCTGCAGCTCGACCGCCCCGCCGCGCACCAGCATGAGCGCACGCACCGCCTCCGCGCGCCCGAACTCCCGGGCGAACGTGGTCAGCGCCTGCGCGTCGATCTCCATCGCCAGCATCGTCGCACCGGCCACCGACAGGCGCCGGAAGAGGGTCGACGCTCGATGGCGCGGCAACCGGTTGCTTCCGGCGAATCCGCGCATCGAGCGTCGAGTTCTCTCCAGGTCACGCGGCGAGCCGATACCGTCGAGCCCGTGAGCAACGACGCCGCCCTCCCCGAGATCGACGGCCCCTTCATCCGCCCGTCCGCCACCGCTCCCGCCGAGCCGCGGTGGGGTCACGCCGACGGCCTGCAGGTGGGGCTGGCGCCGCTCCCCGGTCCGCGCGGGCTGCTGCGGATCTACACGCCCTACCTCGACCAGCCACGCGAGCGGATGATGAACTTCGTCGCGGTCGAGCCGATCCCTGCCGGCGAGAACACCCGCGGCTTCTCCGAGCTCGAGCACTCCGCGCTCGACGACGCCCCCGGCAAGCGATTCTGGTCCGTTGACGACCCGGCGGACTCGACGCCGCGACCGTCGACCGAGCCCGCGCGAGGCATCGTCGAGATGCTCGACGGCGTGGCACACCAACGCGTGTTCGTCCTGGTCGAGCGGTTCGACAACGGGGCCGATGTCTACCTACGCCTGACCTTCCGCGCCGACCGGCCGCACGAGGTAGCCATCGCCTCCTACGCACGCGAGGGCTCGGTGCCGCTCGCGCACCTCGTCACCACCGCGACCATGGGCAACTACGCGCGCCTGCGCGAGCTGCACCTCGCCGACCGGGTAGTCACCCCGGCGCAGCTCTGGCCCGACTTCACCGGCCATGCCTTCGCCCCTCACGCTCGCTTCTCCCTGGGCGAGATGACCCGGGACGCGGGCAACGCCGTCGTGCTCGCGGCCACACCCGACGAGGCCGACCCGGTCAACGTGACCTACGCCGATGACGTCTACCCCGGCTGGCACTTCGCCGGCGGGCTGGCGCGGCAGTACTGGCGCGCGGACGACCCGCATCCCGAGATCGAGGGCCTCGTCAACGCGCGCGCCTCCTACTGGGCGAGCGAGTCCCCGATCCCCGGTGGCGCGTCGTTCGAGAACGTCGAGCTCCTCGAGCCGTTCCGGCAGGGCCGCGAGCTGACGTTCGGGATCACCCCGCTGGCCTGACCGCCACGAGGCTCTCCACCTGCCGGGATCGCTGTTCTCGGTCGACATCGCTGGAACAGACCAGCGATCTCGACCCCAAACAGCGATCTCGGCCCACACCCGGCCATCCCCAACTGGTTGCAGAGTTGAGACAGTCGTGTTTGACTGGCGCCTGCTTGCGATTCGCAACCGGTGGAGGAGATGGGTTCCATGTTCCGAGGTGGCTTTGCCCAGAGCACGGTGACCGACCTGGAGCGGGCGGAGGACTGGTACGCCCGCCTGCTCGGGCGGGCGCCGGACGCGCAACCGATGCCGGGCCTGCTGGAATGGCACCTCGTCGAGGGCTTCGGCGTCCAGGTGTGGTCGGACCCCGAACGCGCCGGCCGTTCGACCGTGGTGCTGGAGGTCTCCGATCTCGACGGCGTCGCCGAGCGCCTCACCGCTGCCGGCATCGACCACGGCGGTCCTCAGCCGGGTGGCGGCGTCCGCATCCTGCCGCTCGCGGACCCCGATGGAAACCGCGTGGTGCTCACCGGCGCGTAACACGCCGTACCCCCGCAGAAAGGGCACGAGCGTGACCGCGGGGAGTGGCCGGCCCCGCCCCGCGGGCACGCTTGTGCCCTTTGGGTGACATGTGGTCCCGAGGAACGATCTCCGAGGTCGACAACCACGTCAGACGCTCAGGCGAACAAGGCGATCGAGGCGTTTCATGTCGGCGGCACGCGCCGCGCTGGCCGGCGGGGTGAGCGCGGCCTCAAGCTGCGTGCGCACCACCGGCTCCTCCAGGTGCATCCCGATGGCGACGAGTCCGGTAGCCCGCGTGCCGGCGCGGGCACGGGCCACATGCACGGCGCCGCCCACAGCGTTCACCGCATACACGCGCACGCCGGAACGCCACCGCACCGCGACGGTGCCCTTGAGTCGATACGCGCCCTCGGGCGGCGACTCCAGCAGGTCGACCAGAGGGCCGGGGTCGACCTCGCCGTCGTAGGCCACGGTGACGGCATCGGCGTGCTCGTGCTGATACTCGCCGGCCGGGCGAAGCAGCTCGCGCCACGGCAACTCGTCCTGCTCGCGCTCGGCCGCGTCGACCAACAGCGCCGGGTCGATCGCACCACCGCGAGCGCCCACGACCTGCACCTGCGGCCGCACCGATCTCGCCTGCTCCGCGACCAGGGCGAGGGTCGCATCCGGGTCAGCAACGCCGTCGAGCTTGTTGACCACCACGAGGGTGGCGGCCCGGAACCGGGACAACGTCACCGGGTCGGTGTCGGAGCGCTCGAGCGCGACCGCATCCACCACGTCGACCAACCCACCTGGGCGCACGCGCTCGGCACCGCTGAACCTGATCATGCGGGCGAGCGCGAGCGGATCGGCCATGCCGCTGGCCTCGACCACGATCGCATCGAGGGCGAGCGCGGGCGCAGCGAGCCGCTCCAGCGCCAGGTCCAGCTCGCTGTCGTCCTCGATGCAGCACAGACAGCCGCCGGAGATCGCCGCAGGCTCGTCGACCTGCCCGAACAGCAGCGCCGCGTCCACGTCGATCGCGCCGAAGTCATTGACCACCACCCCGAGGCGGGCGTCGGAGGCGCGCAGCACGTGGTTGAGCAGCGTCGTCTTGCCCGCGCCGAGCCTGCCCGTCAACGCGACGACAGGTATCTGATCCACCCGCCCAGCCTAGGTGAGAACCGTTCCTATTACTCCGTTCGGCTCTCGATCACCTGCACGAAGGTGTCGAAGAGATCCTGGGCCTGATCTGCCACCAGCCCGGCACAGACGCCCCTCACCACGCTGTCGCTTCCGATCGGAAGTGAGTTGATGCCGAAGCACTGCGGCCCCACGCTCGGAAATCCGGGCGCCCCGTACAGGTAGATGTTCCGCAACCGACGGGACGCGCCCTCGTCGCGCCCGAGCACTCGCATCGTGGCATCGAGGTAGGGGTAGCGGGCCAGCGCCCGCCCGATGCTGTCGCCCGCGGCGACGCTCACCCGATCGCCCCAGCGCGCCATGTCCGGCGCCACGGGCGCGAGCCATCCCATCGCGTCGATGTCCACGACGAACCCGGTCGCCAGCACGATCAGGTCGACCGTCTCGGTCCGGCCGTCGACCGTGGTGATCTCGACCGCGCCATCGGCGGCGACCGCGCTCGCGACCGCCGCACCGAGCATCAGCTCGTATTGCGCGAATCGCCTGCAGCGCGCCACGGAGTGGTCGGGCGGAGGCATCGGCAGCGACAGGTAGCGGTGCGTCAGCTCGAACCTGAGCGACTCCGGCAGCGCAGCGAAGTGCCGGTAGATGCCGCGGGATTCCAGGGCACGCGCCGCGTTGAGCGTCGGCAGCTCCGGCCGCCGCACCAGCTGCACCACACGGCTCGCGCCGGCCTCGAGCGCGGCAGCCGCGTTGTCGAACGCCGAGGCGCCGGCGCCGATCACCGCCACCCGTCTGCCTCGCACACGCGCAGCGTCCAGGTCGTCGGAGGAGTGCAGCCACAAGTGCCGCGGCAGAGCCGCCGTGAATGCCGGAAGCGCAGGCCCACCCCAGCCGTGCAGCCCGCTGGCCACCACCACGGCGCGCGCATGCAGCACGTCCTCGACACCATCGGTCACTACCCGCAGCGTGGCGGTCGACCCGTCGGTGTCGAGCAAGGTCACCTCGGTGTCGCTGCGCACCTCGACCTCGAACGTCTCACGAACCCATGCCAGGTACGCCGCCCACTCCTCGCGCGGGATCAGTCCGAGGGTGTGCCAGCCCTGCTCGCCGTGCTGCGCCTCCCACCACGCGCGGAAGGTCGCGGCCGGGATGCCGGCGTCGGGACCGTGCAGGTCCTTCTGCGTGCGGAGCGTCTCCATCCGCGCCCACGTGATCCACGGTCCCTCACGGCCGGCCGGCGACCGATCGACCACGAGCACACGGCCCACACCCTCCTGCTTGAGCTTGATGGCGGTGGTCAGTCCCGACTGCCCACCCCCGATCACGACGGCGTCCCACACCTGGCCTGGCGCCGTCCAGATGGTCTCGGGGTAGGCGAGCAGCGCGCGCTGCGCCAGCACGTGCTCGCGCAGCGCGTCGAGCCCGGCCGGTGCCGCCGCAGCCTGCCCGAGCGGCAGCACCTCAGATGGTGTAGCCACCATCCACCCCGATGATCGCGCCGGTGGTGAAGGCCGCGTCGTCGCGGGCCAGCGCGGCCACGATCGCGGCGGTGTGCTCAGGAAGCGCGAGCTCCTGGATCGCCATGAACGAGACCATGTGCGCGATCTTCTCCTCGGAGTGCCGCTCCAGCATCTCGGTGCGGGTGGGTCCCGGATTGACGAGATTCACGGTGATGCGCCGCGGCCCAAGGTCGCGCGCCATCCCCTTCGTCATCCCGATCAGGGCGGCCTTGCTCGTCGCGTACAGCGAGCCTTCCTGCCGAGCCATGCGGGTCGCGACCGTGCTGCCGATATGGATGATTCGACCGCCGTCGGGCATCACCGCGAGCGCCGCCTGGCTGAGCACGAACGGTGCCGCCACGTTGACTCCGAGGGTGCGCTGCACGTCCTCGTTCGAGAACGTGCCGAACGGCTTGTAATCGCTGATCGCCGCGTTGTTGACCAGGATGTCGAGACCCCCGAGGTGCTCGACGGCGGTGCTCACCAAGCCATCCGCCGTCGCCGGATCGCTCACATCACCTTGGAATGAGGCGGCCCGGCCGCCGGCGGCCATCACGCCGTCGACCACCTCGTTCGCCAACGCGACCGAGGAGTCGGCGACGTAGGAGACCAGCACCGCTGCGCCGTCGTCGGCCAACCGCTGGACGATCCCGCGGCCGATGCCGCGCGTGCCGCCGGTGACCACTGCGACCTTGCCCGCAAGCGGGCCGGCTGCCTCAGTCATTCAGCACGTTCTCCAGGGCGCTCGTGTCGATCGCGACCGACAGGTCGGGGATCTGCGGAAGCGTGCCGGCATCGACCAGAGCCTGTCCGAGCTCGTCCATCCAAGCGATGTCATCGGCTGTCGGGACCGTGAGCGCATAGTCGCGGCGGTCCACGGTGATCTCCGCGGCCTCGGCGGACATGCCGGTCGCTTCGGCCATGTACGCGGCCGCCTCGGCGGGGTTCTCGTTGACCCAGTCGACCGATGCCCCGTACCCGGCGAGGAATGCCTCGACCGCCTCCGGCTCCTCGGCGAGGTAGTCCTCGCGCGCCACGATCACGATCGGGTTGAGGAAGAAGTCGGTGCCGTCGACGACGACGTCAGCCAGGTCCTCGAGCTGCGCCTGCGCGTAGAACGGGTCCCAGGTGTACCAGGCATCGATCGCACCCGACGTCAGTGCGGCGAGGCCGCCATCCGGCGGCACCTGGATGTAGTCGATGTAGTCCGAGGGCAGGCCCGCGTTCGAGAGCGCCAGCGCCAGGAAGGGTGCGAGCGAGGAGCTGAAGCCGCCGACCGTGAGGCCCTGCAGGTCCTCGATGCTCGAGATGCCCGAACCCGGCGGCACGAGGATCGCGTGGGTCTCCGGGCTGGTCTCGGTCATCGCGATGATGCGCGCGTTGGTGGCGCCCACCATCGCGGCCGGGTCGTAACCGCCGATGACGAGGTCGATGTTCCCCGAGGCGAGCGCTGCGACACCATCGGCGCCCGAGGAGACGAACTCGACCGACATGCCGGAGGCGTCGGTGCCGAATGCATCGTCGAACAAGCCGAGCTCCAGGCCCGAGGGGAGTGCGGGGTAGGAGACCACGGTCGCGACGTTGGGGAGTTCGATCGAGCCCTCCCCGCCCGACCCGCCGCCGGCGTCAGAAGCGTCGCTGCAGGCGCCGAGAACGAGGAGGGTCGCAGCCGTGGCGGCAAGCGCGATCAAGGGGCGGGTACGCATGGTGACTCCGTGGGTCTAGCTGATGGGGATTCAGTGAACGAGCTGGAACTGGGCGAGCAGGGACGCGCGCACGTGCGCGAACTCGTCCGAGGCGCGGTTGCGGGGGAAGGGCAGGTCGATGGTCTCGACGTGCTGCACGCGCCCCGGTCGCGGTGCCATCACCACCACGCGGTCGGCGAGCACCACGGCTTCCTCGATGTCGTGGGTGACGAGCAGCGCGGTGGTGTTGTGCTGACGCCAGATGTCGCGCAGCGCATCCTGCATCTCGATGCGGGTGAAGGCATCGAGAGCGCCGAAGGGCTCGTCGAGCAGCAGCACATCGGGGCGTGGAGCGAGGGCGCGCGCGATCGCTGCTCGCTGCGCCATGCCGCCGGAGAGCTCGTGCGGGTGAGCATCCCCGAACGCCTCCAGGTGCATCAGATCCAGCAGCTCCTCGGCACGCTCACGTTGCTCGGAGGCGGTCCCGTGGAAGCCGAAGAGAATGTTCTGCCGCACGGTCAACCACGGCAACAGCCGGTGCTCCTGGAACACCATCCCGGTCTGCGTGCTCGGGCGTTCGACCAGCCGCTCGCCGACGTAGACCTCGCCGGTGAACTCGGTGTCCAGGCCGGCGATGCACCGCAGCACGGTGGACTTGCCGCAACCTGAAGGACCGACGAGCGCCACGAACTCGCCAGGTTGCACGTCGAAGGTCGCGCCCTGCAGTGCCACCACCTCACCGCCGCGCCCAGAGAACACGCGACCGACGCCGTCGACCGTGATGGAGGTACTCATCGCATCTCCCGATCGATGGTGTCGCGCCACCTGAGCAGGCGTCGTTCGAGCAGTCGCACGAGCGAGTCGACGATCTTGCCGACCGCCGCGAACACGATCAGGGCCGCCAGCACCACATCGACCCGCACGTACTCACGGCCGGTCTGCATCCAGTACCCGACGCCCGAGTTCGCGCCCGTGAGCTCCGCAATCACCAGCGCCAGCCACGCGATGCCCAGGCCCAGCCGGATGCCCTGCAGGATGCTCGGCATCGCGCCGGGGATGACGATCCGCTTCAGCGTCTCCACGGTGGAGAGTTCGTACATGCGGCCGACCTCGAGCAGCTTGCGGTCGATGCTGCGGATGCCGTGGAACATCTGGATGTAGACCTGGAAGAAGGTCGCGAACGCGATCAGGATGACCTTCGGCAGCTCGCCGAGCCCGAACCACACGATGAACAGCGGCACCAGGCCCATGATCGGCACGGTCCGCAGCGCCTGCACCGTGGGGTCAAGGAGCCGCTCGAACAGCGAGGACAGCCCGGTGATGGCGCCCAGTGCCAGGCCGAGTGCCGCACCGATCGCGAATCCGAGCAGCCAGCGCCCCACGCTCGTGGCCAGGTGCGTGGGCAGCGTCCCGTCCAGGGTGCTGGTCCACAGCGTCTGCACCACCTGCACCGGCGAGGAGAACAGGATCGGATTGACCCACTCGGACGTGTAAGCCACGTACCAGAGCGCCAGGATCAGGACCGGCAGGATCCACCCGATCGGCAGGCTGCGCCGCCGTGCTGGCGCTCGCGTGCGGCTCGGCGCGTCATCGACCTCGAGCGCGGCGGTCTCCATCACCATGCGGCTCCTCCTCTCGGGGCTCATGACCCTCGAATCGGACGCCGACGGCGCAGGGTCACGTCGGTGTGTACGGGCAGGCATGCGCCCGGTCCCCCTTTCGTACACGGCTGCGCGCACGCTCGGCGCTCGTGGCTCCGATGTCTCACATGCTGGCTGCGATGTCCGTGAGGCGGGATGGCGCGGTCGCTCGCGTGGCGTGGTGGCCGCCGATGCGTTGCAGAAGGCACCGTTGATGTCACCTGTTCAACGCATAGGGGCCGGGCGAGTGCGTGGGCGCCGACGGGCTGATCGACCCCTCCCAGTTCGCCTGCCGCGCGAGTGACCTGCAGCCGAGCCGGGAGGAGATGGCGGGCGAGGAGCTCGCGACGCTCGGTGACGCGGTGCGCTGGGAGATCACCGGGATCGCCACCGACTGGGCGGGGTTGCGGCCCTGGTACGTGGCGCCCGAGCAGGAGTCGATGCTCAGCCTGATGACCGCCCCCGCCGACGACGCGCGAGAGATGCAGGAGTGCCTGCGAACGGCGTCGAACGGGCTGGCCGCCTACGCCGGCGACCTCGTCCCGATCCAGCGCGACCTCGCCGACCTCCAGACCTGGGAACCGCTCGCGGTCGACTTCACCACCAAACCGCTGTACGCCGACGCCGGTCGCAGCGGCTGGGACATCCCCGTGGGATACCGCGTCTGGATCGCTCCCGAGGTCGGCACGTTCACCGACGTTGCAGATGGGCTCAGTGCCTGCCCGTTCGAGGGCGAAACCCTGCTGTCAGCCCCCGACGACTGGTACTTCCTCGACGTTGCCGAGGCCATGAAGGCCACCCTTGACATGAACGGCCTCGACGAGGTCCCGCACCAGGGCTGACCTTCGTCCGGGCACGTTGAACCGGCCATCGATGCAGCCCACGCACCAGCTCACCACGCGCCGCGTGGGCAGGCCCGTGGGTCAGAAGGGTGGTGGGGTGTCGTCGCCGTGGACCTGCGCCAGGGGTCGTCTCGCGACCATCCTGACGTCGCCGTCGATCTGCTGCTCGTAGACGTGGCCGGTGGCGGTGGTCCAGGTACGTGGCCCGCCGGGTTCCGGGTCTTGCCGGTAGTGCCAGCCGCCGTGGGTGATCAACAGATGATCGCGACGGCAGCCCGGGTCGAGATTCCACACGCTGGTGGCGCCGACCGGGTACGGGATGCGGTGATTGAGGTCGCAGGAGTCCGCGCTGACGTTGCAGGTCGGCCCGGCGCAGTACGGCTGCGCCGACCGCACCAGCCTGGCCATCGACTCCGGCGGCCGGTACGCCGGTGAGGACACCTCCAGGACGGTCCGGTCGATCGGGTCCAGCACCAGCCGCGACCAGGTCGATCCGGCTGCGAGGGCGCGGGCCGCAGAGGCGGGAATCGGACCGTAACCATCGAGGAAAGCGATGGTGAGCCGATCGGGCACCGACGTCAGCCTTGCCGGGACACCACTAGTGGTCGTGCCCTCGACCCCGGCGGCACGGGGACCGGGGGTAGCCGCCGCATCGGCGGGCGTGCCGTCGCACTCAGGGCACACCGCCGCCTCGCTGGACATGACATCGCCCTCGGGTCACACCACGGCCTCGGCAGCTGCATTGGCATCGCCGCCCACTTCCGGCGCGTGCGCGCTGCGTTCGCATTCGTCGCCGCCGTCCTGTGGTGGCGGATGGCCGAGATCGGTGGTCCCGCCATCGCGTGGTGCCCGGCCGGCATCGGAACCGTCAGGCGGCGGATCTGGATCTGCTGCGGCTGGTGGGTGGTCCATCAGGATCGTGTAGGGGACGACCACGCGCACGTGGGCGCTGACACCGCCGATATGCCCAACACGCATGAACGAACCGCCGTCATGGTCGACGGCGCCAGGCTCGCCGACGTCAGCCGCCGCGCCCTTGGAAGGAACCTCCGCATCGCCGGGTGCTGGACCGATCCAGCCGGTCTGCACGGCAGCAGACCCCATCGCGGCCAACGCATCAGCACGAAGCTGGTCCATGGTGCGCTGGTCGCCGGAACTCTTCGCCGAGCGGGCGGCGGCATCGACGGCCCGGTACACCTGGGTGGCCTCCACTGCGGGCATCACCGCATACAGCGACGCCATGCCGTGCGGCAACGCCCGGGGCGGGTTCACCCGACGCGACTGTGCGGCATCGGCGCACCGCTGCTCGAACTGGTCCGGATCCACGGCCGCGCAGGCAGCGGCGACCTCGCGCCTCAGCTGCCCGGTCGACATGTGGGGCGCCTTGGGCAGCACCCGCTCCTGCACACTGAGCGCCGCGTCCGCGCCGAGGTCCTTGATGGCGTCCAGGATCAGGTCGGCCTTGACCGCGTCGATCTCACCGTCGATCAACGAGTCCCCTGTGGGGGCGCCGGTCTCGTTCATCGCTCGTCCGGACCGGACCAGGCGTGCTGCGGCAGGCTTGGTGATCCCGAGCCGGACGGAGAGCTCATCGGCAGCGATGCTCACCTCACCGGCCTCGATGCCCATCGCCGCCAGATGCGCCAACCCGTTCGCCAGCGACTCCCGCCGCGCCATCACCGCTGCCGCTGCTCGTTTGCCTGCGGCACAGTAGGACTCGAGCTTGGCCCACACCGCCACCATCTCTACGTAGTCGTACTCATCGCCGACCAGGTCCTCAGGCAGGGATTCCAGATCGCTCAGCAAGCCACCCGAGGGCGATCGCTCCGCCAACCACGACACTGGACCGTGCTCGGGCTGCTCCAGGTCGTCAACCCACGAACCGGCCACCACGGCACCCTCCTGCGCCCGCTCTTCCTCACCCTCCGCGACGCG
>NZ_JBMDXJ010000301.1:0-8404 GCF_048594945.1 Pseudactinotalea sp.
AACACCATCCTTGCCAACAAGAGCTGCGTCGAAGAACTCATCACCATAGTCTCCAGCAGCAGCTCGTATGAACTCATCACCATCCTTGCCAGCAAGAGCAGCAGCGATGAACTCGTCACCATCCTTGCCAGCAAGAGAAGCACGAATGAACTCATCACCATCCTTGCCGCCAGCAAGAGCAGCGCGAATGAACTCGTCACCGTCCTTGCCACCAAGAGCGGCGCGAATGAACTCATCGCCATCCTTGCCAGCGCGGGGCAGGATCGGGCCGGCGAGAGCGGTGAGGCGGGTGACGGACGTCGTCAGGGCAGTAACGACTGAGGGGTACATGGGGGGCTCCTTCTCGAGACCGTGTGGAGTTGTTTGGGGGGTAAAGCGCCGGGATGGCACTTTCACGGTAACCCGCGCACAACGGCATGAACCAGGGGACCAGAACGGTCACCGAGGGTGAGAAGGGGGTGGAAAAGTGGGTGCTGTTCGCTATTCGACGGAGGTATCTGTGCTGACGACCTCGATATCGAGCTCGTCGATCAGCGGATCCGCCTGGACCCAGTCATGACCGGAGCGGGTGACATCGGTCTCGGAATGGGCGCCGCAGCCGTGGTCGAAACTCACGACCTTCCCGTCGTCGGGCGACCACTCGTTGGCGCACACGCCGAACAAGGTCCCGAGAGGTCCGGAGAGCGGGATGATGAAGCCGCAGGTGGCGCAGTCCGCGCCCGCGGCGCGTGCACCGGAGCTGCCTGGACCGTTCACGCCGTCGTACCAGCGTGTGGCGGCGGCGTCGATCGCCTGGGCGGTCATGATCCGGTCCCTGTCGAGGCCGAGCTCATGCATCGCCACTCGATCGACCTCGGGGTCGCCGGAGGGGACGACGCCGGGAACGAGGCGGTCGTCGTCGCCGTCGAATGGCAGGCGATCCGTGGGACCGAGGTCGCCGGGTGCGAGCCGCTCGGCCCAGGGCAGCCAGGCCTTGGCCAGCAGTGCGCCGTCACCTGGCAGCAGCCCGGTCTCGCACACCGTGGCGGTCCTGGCCCGCGGCGCGCGGGCCACGGTGACGATCCAGTGCCAACCCGAGTAGCCCGGCATCAGGCACGCGAACGAGTGCGTGCCGAGCCGCTCGCCGTCGAGCGCGAAGCCGACGTGCTCACCGACCTGGCCAGGCTCGGTCTCGCCCTCGATCGCGGCGCGGGCGACCTCGACGGCACCCGCGAGGACAGCGTCCTTCGTGGGCCGGCGGGAACTGGTCTCGACCGTGGCGCTCACCCTCAGGCGTCGAACTCGTCGGCGACGGCGCGCATGACCGCAGCGATCTTGCTCGCCTCGGCACGCTCGGGGTATCGACCCCCGCGCAGACGGTTGCCGGAGCGGTCCAGTAGCTTGATGAGGTCCTCGACGATCGGGACCATGTCCTCGGGCGCCTTGCGGTGACCGCGCGCGACGGTCGGTGCCGGGTCGAGCACCGTGACGGACAGTGCCTGAGGGCCGCGACGGCCATCGGCGACGCTGAAATCGACGCGTGTCCCGGGCTTGGGCGCAGCGGCGCCGGCGGGCATGGCGGAGGCGTGCAGGAACACTTCGGCGCCGTCGTCGGACGCGATGAATCCGAAGCCGCGATCGGCGTCGAAGAACTTGACCTTGCCGGTGGGCACCGTGTTCCTGCCTGTTCGTATGAGGGCGCGCGAGAGCGCACGGGAAACTCAACCAGTGCTCAGCGTACCTCGCCGCGGGCGCACGCTCACCACGGGCGGGCACCAAGCGGTCACGGCACTCCCGGAACCAGCCATCGATGGGCCAACGCGCCGCAGCCGACGCTGCTCATGGCAGCCCTAGGATCGGGTGGATGGCCACCAGCGCACCCGAGCTCGCCGAGGCATTCCGGGCAGCTGAGGACGGCTGGCTGGCCGCGCTGCTGGACCGCCGGCCGGATCTGGCCCGACCGGTGCCATCCTCGCTGACCGCGCTCGCGGGGCGCGCCGGGACCCGGGCTTCCGCGGCGCGGGCGCTCGCGGGTCTCGATGCGCTCCACCTCAGCACTCTCGAAGCGATCGTCGTGATCTCCGACGGGGGTCGACCGGTCACGCTCGACGCGCTCACGTCCGGTCTCGGGTTTGACGCGACCGGTGCCGCCTCGCAGCTGCGCGACCTGGCGCTGGTCCTCGGAGACGACGACGCGCTCGCACCGGCCCCGGGCGTGGCCGACGCGATCGGGCCGACCCCGCTCGGGCTCGGCCCGCGGCTGCGCTCGCTCGACGTGGGAGGCGTCGAGGGCTGGCCGACCACGGCGCCGGCCCTCCGCACGCTCCTCGCATCCGCGCCTGAGCCGGCCCGCAGACTGCTCGACGCGCTCACCTGGGGACCGCCGGTGGGCACACTCGGGACGGAGCTCCCGCCCGCGGCCGCCTGGTTGCTGGAACACCGGGTGCTGCACCGGCTCAGCCCCACCGAGGTGGTCCTGCCTCGCGAGGTGGCGCTCGCTGCGCGGGGCAACCGGCTGACGCGCGAGGTGCCTGTCGAGCCACCGCTCGGCGAGGTACCTGTACGGAGCGCTGAGGTGGTGGCAGCCGAGGTGGCTGCTGCGGCCGATGAGATCCTCCGGCAGATCGGGGTGCTGCTGGAGACCTGGGAGGACGAGCCGCCCGCCACCCTGCGCGCCGGCGGCATGGCCGCACGTGACGTCAAGCAGCTCGCCAACGCGATCGGCGCCGCCACCGAGCGGGCCGCACTCGTGGCCGAGCTCGCCGGGATGGTCGGACTCCTCGGCCACGTTCACCTCGACGAGGGCACCCGGTGGGCGCCCACACCCGCCGCCGAAGGCTGGCGCGAGCGCCCGTCCGAAGGCCGCTGGGCGGACCTGGTCGCTGCCTGGCTGGGCTCGGCACGGGTGCCGTGGCTCGCCGGAACCCGCAACGACCGGGGCGCGCTCAGGTCGGCGCTCGCACCCGACCTGCACCGCGCGTGGGCGGCGCCGTTGCGGCACCGCGTGCTGACGGCTGCGGCGGCCTGGCCGGAGCCGGCCGCCCCTGCGGCCGAGCAGGTGCGCCAGCACCTGGCCTGGACCGCGCCGCGCTCGGTGCCACCCGCAGCCACTGTCGCCGCGGTGCTGGCCGAGGCGACAGCGATCGGGCTGCTGGGCGCGGGTGCGGTGGGCGAACCGGCCCGCGTGCTCCTGGCCGGGGGTGACAGCCAGCGTGTCGCCGACTCACTGCGCGACTGCTTCCCGAACGACGTCGACGACCTCGTGGTCCAGGGTGACCTCACCGGCATCGTGCCCGGGCGGCCCGGCGCCGAGCTGGCACGGCTGCTCGAGGCCTGCGCCGACGTGGACAGTCGAGGCGCCGCTCTGACCGTGCGGTTCACCGGCGCATCGATCTCGCGCGCCTTCGAGGCCGGTTGGTCCCAGGATGACCTGCTCACACAGCTGCAACGAGCGTCGCGCACGCCGCTGCCGCAGCCGCTGGAGTACCTGGTGCGCGACGTTGCCCGGCGCTACCGGCGCGTGCGGGTCCAACCCGCGGCCACGGTGATCCGCACCGACGACGAGGCCTCCGCGGCCGCGCTGCTCGGCGACCCTCGGCTCGCCTCGCTGGGACTCCGGGCGATCGGCCCGTCCACGCTCGCTGCCGACGCCACACCGCTCACCGTGCACGAGACGCTCCGCAGCGCCGGCGCGGCACCGGTGCTGGAGGGCTCGGACGGGCAACCGCTGCAGCTGCCCACCGCCCGCTCCCGCGCGGCACGTCCGGCGGAGCTCGAGGGCCCGCCGCAGGAGCGGCCGGTGGCCGCCGCTGAGGCCGTCATCGCGATGCGCGCCGGAGAGCGCCGGGCCGCCGCGCTCCTCACCGGCACGGAGGCCACCTCCACGCCGGGCGACGAGCTGGCGCTGCTGCGAGCCGCGGCGGCACAGGGCCGTCAGGTGCGGATCCTCGTCGCCGGCAGCGCGGGTGCCTCGACCGAGCGGCTGGTACGGCCGCTGTCGGTCGAGGCCGGCCGCGTGCGCGCACTCGACGCAGCACGCGAGGCGGAGATCACGGTCGCGACGCACCGGATCGTCTCGGTCCGCCCGGCGTGAGTCGCGGCGCCGGGTGACGCGGCGGCCTCAGACGTGTTCCCTACGCGCCCGAGCGCAGCACCTCGGTCACCTTGACGCGCTTGCCGGTGCGCAGCAGCGACCGGTCGTAGATCAATGCCGCCACCCGCAGCGCGATCACGGTGGCGATCACGAGCACACCGAGCGCGAGCAGGGACTCCCACCACGCCGTCGTCCCGAGGAACACCCGCATCGGCACGGCGACGGGCGCCGAGAACGGCACGTACGACATCACGGCGAGCACCGCCGGGTTGTTGTTGAAGATGATCACGAGCACGTACGGGATCATCACGAGCATCATGATGGGGCTCGTCGCGCTCGCGAGGTCCTCCACCCGGGACACGAGCGACGCCGTCGCCGCGTACAAGGCCGCGATCATCACGAACCCGACGGTGAAGAACGCCACGAACCACAGCAGCGGGATACCGAGGCCGTCGAGCAGGATCGTGCTGCCGGTGGCGGCACCGGCACCGATCACGAGGATCGCGATCAGTGCGATCTGCGCGAACGCCAGCAGCGAGTTGCCGAGCACCTTGCCGGCGAGCAGCGCACGGGCCGGGATGGTCGCGAGGAGGATTTCCACGATCCGGGTCTGCTTCTCCTCTGCGACGCTCTGCGCGATCGTGTTGCCGTACGTCATCGCGGACATGAAGAACACCAGACCGAACCCGAGGCCGATGAAGTAGGTGAGGAACGGGTTGGGTGCGTTCGGGTCGAGCAGCTCCACCTGGGGTGTGACGCTCAGCGCCTGGATCAGGCCATCCGGGGCGCCGCGCTCGCCGATCACCGTGAAGCCCTCGGACGGCGAGCCGATCACGCCGGCCTCCACGGTGCCGTCGAGGATCAGGTCGCGGACCTCGTCCTCCGAGCTCGCCTCGGTGACCTCGACGCCCTCGAGTGCCTCCACCGTGGCGGCCGCCTCGGACGTCACTGCGACCGATGTGGTGCTCTGGAACAGCGACCCGGCCTGTGAGCCGATGATCGCCGAGGCGAGCACGGCCGCCAAGAACAGGATCGAGGAGATCACGAACGCCTTGGACCGCAGCCGGACCATGATCTCGCGCTTCGCCACGATGCTCACGGCGCGGCCGAACGTCAGTCCGCGCTCGTGGGTCAGGGGGTTGGTCTGGACAGTCATCGCACAACCTCCGCGAAGATCTCGGTCAAGGGACGGTGGTGGGGGCCGAACGAGCGCACCGAGCCGCGTTCCACGGCCTGGCGGAGCACCTGGTCGGCCAGTTCGGGCGAGTCTGCGGTGAACCGGACGTGGCCGCCGTCGAACTCCGAGACCTGCACTCCGGGGATGTCGCGCACCCAGCCGCCGTCGGCCGAGGTCACCAGGGTCCACTCGGGGGTGCTGTGCTGGGTGCGGATGTCCTCGCGGCTGCCGCTGGCGCGCACGCGCCCATCGGCGATGATGACCAGGTCGTCGCACAAGCGCTCCACCACATCGAGCTGGTGGCTGGAGAACAGCACGGGGGCGCCGGACGCCGCGACGTCACGGAGCACCTCCAGGGTGGTCTCGACCGCCATCGGGTCGAGCCCGGAGAACGGCTCGTCCAGGATGAGCGCCACCGGGTCGTGCACCAGAGCGGCTGCGATCTGGGCACGCTGCTGGTTCCCGAGGCTGAGCGCCTCGACCGTGTCCCTGAGTCGTTCCCCCAGGCCGAGCCGCTCCAGCAGGTCGGTGCCTCGCCGGCGCGCGTCCGCGGCACTGAGGCCGTGCAACTCGCCCAGGTAGACCAGCTGGTCGATGATGCTCATCTTCGGGTACAGCCCCCGCTCCTCGGGCATGTATCCGATGCGCGAGCGGTAACCCGCCCCCATCGGGGCGCCGTCGACCTCGACCGAGCCCGAGCCGGGAGCGAGCACGCCGAGGATGATGCGCATCGTCGTCGTCTTGCCCGAGCCGTTGGCGCCGACGAAGCCGGTCATCCGGCCAGGCGCGACATCGAAGGACACATCATGGAGGACCTGGTGGTCCCCGAAGGAGCGGTTGATACCGCGCAACGAGATCATGCGATCACGCTACGGCCAGCACCCGCCGGTGCGGATCGGTCGCCCGACGGAAACCGCCCTCTCCCCCGCCCGGCGGAACCCCTCCCTGGGCGCGCGAGTCAGGCCGAGGGCGTGACCACGCCGTGCTCGTAGGCCCAGATCACCGCATGGATCCGGTCGCGCACGCCGAGCTTCATCAGCACGTTGGACACGTGTGTCTTGATCGTGGCTTCGCCGAGGAACAGCTCAGCCGCCATCTCGGCGTTCGACCGGCCGCGGGCCAGGTGCATCAGCACCTCGCTCTCGCGCTCGGTGAGTCCCTCGATGCTCGACGGCGGTTCCTGGCTCTCCTGCTCGGGTCCCGTCGGTCCGGGTTGGGCCGCGTACCGCTCGATCACCCGGCGCGTCACCTGCGGCGAGAGCAGCGCGTCGCCGCGAGCGAGGGCGTGCACCGCCTCGATCAGGTGCTCGGCCTCGGCGGTCTTGAGGAGGAAGCCGCTCGCGCCGGCGTCGAGCGCCTCGAAGAGGAAGTCGTCCCGGTCGAAGGTGGTGAGGATCATGACGGCGGCGGCGAGCCCGCCCGAGGTGATCGCCCTGGTCGCGGCCAACCCATCCATGACCGGCATCTGCACGTCCATGCAGATCACGTCGGGTGCCAGCGCGGTGGCCTGCTCGATCGCGACCTTGCCGTCGGCGGCCTCGCCGACCACCTCGAACCCCGGTTCGCTCTCGAGGATGGTGCGGAACCCCACCCGCACGAGCGACTGGTCGTCCACGAGCAGGATGCGCGTCATGAGTCTCCTTCCACGGTGCTCGGCACCAGATCCTGCCGTACTCCGGTGGTCGGGATCGACGCCCGCACGAGGTACCCACCGCGTGACTTCGGACCCATCTCGATGGTGCCGCCGACCGCGGACACGCGTTCGGCCATGCCGGTCTGACCCACCCCGAGACCGGGCGCACGAGACATGCGCGAGGCTGCGCCGTCGTCGGAGATCTCGACCTCGATGTCCGCCTCGCGGTAGCGGATGCGGACGTCGGCGCGGGCGCCTGCTCCCGCGTGCTTGCGGGTGTTGGTGAGAGCCTCCTGCACCACGCGATAGGCGGTGAGCTCGACGGCGGGACTCGCCTCGCGAGGCTCGCCCACGATCTCGAGGTCGACCGGGCCGTGCTCGCGGGCGGCGCGCACGAGGTCGCGCAGATCGGCCAGCGTGGGCATCGGGGCGTCGTTCTCGTCCTGGCTGCGCAGCGCGCCGACCATGGTGCCGAGCTCGGTGATCGCGGTGCGGGCGCTGTCCTCGACGCTGCGCAGCGCGGTGGCGGCACGGTCCGGGTCGCGGCCCAGCATGCGGCGGGCGGCGCCGGCCTGGATGCCCATGGCGGAGACGTGGTGGGCGACCACGTCATGCAGCTCGCGGGCGATCCGCAGCCGCTCCAACGAGATCGCCTGCTCGGTGAGCTGCGCCTGCTGGGCCCGGACCTCGGACTCGGCCCGCTCCAGTGCCTCCCGCTCGATCGCCTGCTGCCAGGACCGGTCGCCGAATACCCACCCGGCCGCGAAGTAGGCCGCGTTCACCAGCACCTGCACCATGAACAGCGAGAAGAACGCCTGCACGCCGTACTCACCGGTCTCGGGCGAGTAGAAGCCGCGAACGCCCGCAGTGACGAGCCAGATCGCCATCACGACCACCACACAGAGCCGTGCCCGGAACGCGAGCACGCGGTCGGTGCACCAGGCCCCGATCGAGTAGAACGGCACGAACAGCACCACCTGGGAGACCGTCAGCTCCATCGCGCCGAGCTCGCCGCCCACGGCGTACGCGACGCTGGTCGCCACGGTCGCGATCACCGGGTGGCTGCGCCTCCACACCAACGGCACCGCGATCAGCACCGAGAACAGCGCCGCCATCCACATCGGCTGCCGGAACTCCTGGACCTGCGCGGTCCAGACCAGCACAGCAACCAGCGCACCGGCGAGTGCCAGTGCGAGTGCAGTCAGCGCATCCGCGCGCACCATCGATGCGTCGGCTGGTCGGCGCGGGGAGGCCATCGCCCCAGGGTAGGCGGGGTGTCGCCGCGGTCTCCTCCCTCGCTCGGCGGGAACCGGCTCCCCCTCGCGGCGGAGCGCGCGGTAGCGTCGGTGGTCGTGAAGATCACCAAGCATGAGCACGCCTGCCTGACCATCGACGACCACGGCGGCACCGTGGTGATCGACCCCGGTTCGTTCTCGGGCCGGCTGGTCGATCTGGAAGCCGTGGTCGCCGTCGTCGTGACCCACGAGCACGCCGACCACTGGACGCCCGAGCACGTCTCCGA
>NZ_JBMDXJ010000302.1:0-15003 GCF_048594945.1 Pseudactinotalea sp.
GGCCAGGGCTTGAGAACGCCAGCGGGCCGTCACTCCTCGTGTATCGACTCCCCCGCACGCCTGTGTAAGAGCGGCGGGGCACACCGTGGTGGGGCGGCCAGCCGCACCACCACGTTCGGAGCTGCCCGGCTGTCGCCGACCCATCAGTCCGGCGCACGCTGGCGTCACGGTGGGTATCGACCCCGCCGATCCTGGACGGAGAACTCTCATGATCGCCTCATCCACCGGCGTGGTGGCGGCCCCTCCCGCCACGTTGCCCGGATTCTTCAGGGCCGCGATGGCGGCGGCTCCCGTGCTCCTGCTCGCGAGCACGGTCGCGTTCATCACGCTGGGCGCGGGCATCAACCACGGACTGGTGGGCGGCGTGGTCACGATCTGGTCGGTGTTGGCGTTCGCGGTCGCGTTCGTCGGTTGTGCGCGGATCCTCGAGCTGAGGATGCCGCGCGGTTCACGGTTCGTGACCTTCGGAGCCGCGGCGCTCGCTGTCGGAGGTGCTGCCTTCGGCATCGACGCGATCTATGCGGACGTCCTGCTCACCGACCACCAGATCGATGCCGCGGCCGCGGTCGACGCACACCCGCTCTCGGCACTCGCCTACCTGCCCTGGGGCTGGTTCATGCCGATCACGTGCATCGTGACGGGAGCGCTGCTGTGGCGGGCCCGGCTGCTGCCGTGGTGGCACGGCCTGGCCTTCGCCCTCGGCGGGGTGCTGTTCGTGACCGGCCGCCCGGCACGCATCGACGCGGTCGCGATCATCACCGACCTGGTACTGATCGCTGCGTTCTGGCTGCTGGCGATGCGTCCTCCGACCGGCACAGCACCCGAGCGGAGGGCCGAGGCATGACCCTCACCCAGCCCGCCGCGATCGCGTCCCGGACCGCCGGGCGGCGGCCCGCGTGGCGGACGGCCGCAGTCGGTGCCGTCTGCGGGCTCGCCTGGGCAGGGGCATTGCGGGCGGTCATGGCCGAGCTCGCGCAGCCCTCGCGGGTGGCGTGGTCGGGGACGTTCGCCGGGGTGTTGATTCCCGGCGCGGTCACCGGCGCGCTGCTCGCGGTCGCGTCGGCGCGCGGTGCTGAGGATCGCACCGAGCACATGCGGTGGTTCACCCTGGCCCCGCTCGCCTTCGTGGTCGGGATCGTGGTGCAGCCCGGCTTCTTCGCCTCGCTCAGGGGCGACGGACTGGGGGTCGGTGGGCTCGCCTTCCCCGCCCTGATGATCATCGGCGGTTTCGCGGTGGGCGGGCGGGGATGGGGCTGGCTGCGCGCGATCGGCGGAGTGCTGGCGGCGGCGTTCGTGGTGGCGCTCGTGGTCTCGCTGCCGATGATCGCCGGGCCGGCATTGGCGCTGACGGAACCGCGCGGTGCCTGGGTGGCCTCGCTTGCTGCGTCACTGACGGTGCTGGCGGTGCTGGCCGCGTCGATCCCGTTCCGGCACGCCCGACGGCCGGGCGCGTAGTACGTCGACGACCGAAGCGATGGGAGGATGACAACCGACATATCGATTGCGTTCAGAAGGGACCGGTCCGTGGCGGAGGCGTTGTACACGCAGGTGCACGAGGCGCTCCGCCGTCGGATCCGTGAGGGAACGATCGCCGTGGGCGACCGGCTGCCGTCGCAGGAGGAGCTCACCGAGGAGTTCTCGGTCAGCGCGATCACGATCAAGCGCGCGCTGGACATGCTGCGTGACGAGGGGTTCGTGGTGCGCCGGCCCCGCATCGGCACGGTGGTGGTCTCGCAGCGGCCGGAGCGCGACCAGTCCGCGGGAGGGACGCTCGTGGGCTACGTGGTTCCCGGCTTCGACGACGCGTTCGGCACCCGCGTGCTCAGTGGGATCCTGGCGCACGCCGAGGAGCGTGCGCATGTGGTGGTCGGCGCCTCGCACGGCGATGCTGACCGCGAGCAGCGGCTGATCGAGTCGCAGCTGGAGCGAGGTATCGACGCGCTGGTGCTGCTGCCCTCCTCGTCGGACTTCATCCCGCCGGCGGTGGTGTCACTGGTGGGCCGCCGGTTCCCGATCGTCATCGTGGACCGTACGTTGGCCGGGACACCGGTGAGCACGGTGACCTCCGACAACGTTGCCGGCGGCAGGCGCGCCGCCGCGCACCTGTTCGATCTGGGCCATGAGCGCATCGCGCTGGCCCTGTCACCGAACCGAGTCTCGACACTCGACGAACGTCGTCGCGGTTTCGTCGCTGCCCACGCCAGCCACCACGTGCGACTGGGCCGCGACGCGATCTACGACGACGTCCGTTCGGTCGTCCCCGGCAGCACCACCCCCGCAGACGACGACGTCGAGCGCCTGGCCGCCTACCTCACCGACCACCCGGACATCACCGGGGTGGTGGCCGGCGAGTACCACTCGGCGCGCCTCGTGCTGCAGGCCGCTCGTCGCGCCGGCCGCGACGTGCCGACCGACCTGTCGATCGTGTGCTTCGACGCACCGCCGGAGTTCGTCGACGCCGCGATGCCGTTCACTCACATCGAGCAGGACCAGTACGCCCTCGGCGCCCGGGCACTCGATCTCGCTCTGGAGCAGCTCGCCGACCCGGCCTCGGTGCGCCAGGAGCGGGTCCCCGTGACCCTCGTCGAGGGCAGCTCCACCGCGTCGCGGAGCGACTGACAGCTCCCCGGTCAGTGACCTCCCGGGAGCGACGCGCGCGCCTCGGTGGCCATGATCGCGCTCAGGTGTGTCGAGTACCCGACCTCCCGCGGTGCGGGCCGGCGCCAGTCGTCGCCCGGCCGCAGCACCAGCTCGTCCGGGGCGTGCGCGGGTGCGGCGTCGGCCGCGCCTGCGGCGGCGAGCGTGGTGGTGCCGTGGCGCCAGAGTGCGTCCGTGCTGCTGCACACGAGATCGTGCACCGCAGGCACGTCCCGCTCGGCGAGCAGCTCGCGCGCGTACCGGTACCAGATCCCTTTGAACAGGCCGGTGTCGCCGCCGTCGACATCGGGCGCGCGGTCGTCGAGGTCGGCGCCGTCACGCACGAACACCCCGTCGCGGGCGAGCTCGCGGACCGAGGTCTCTGCGGTGCGCTGACCGAGGTCGAGCCAGGACCCCTCACCGGTGGTGCGGAACAGCTCGACGCACGCCCCGATCATCAGGCCCTGGTTGTAGGTGAAGCGCCAATCGGTGTCGACGGCGTCGCCGCCCTCGCGGCCGAGCCCGTCCCACACGAAGCCGTCCTCGCGCACAAGGTGCTCGCCCAGCCAGTCCATCGCCGCGGCCGCCCGGTGCAGGCGCTCCGGCCGGCCGGTCCGGCGCGCGAGCCGGGCGCCGAGGATGATGAACGGCCCGTTCGCCGGGGTGTTCTTGTAGTCCGGCTGCTGCCGCCGCCAGCTCATCGACGGCCCGTGGATATCGGTCCACCCATGCGCGATCACGTGCTGCCAGATCTGCTCGACGTCGGAGAGCGCCTGCTCCCCGCCCGGCTCATCGGCCTCGACCAGGCGCAGCAGCGCGAGCGCGTACCAGAGCATGTCGTCCATGTAGTCGTTGAACAGGCTGCCACCGTTGCGCTCGGGGATGTTGCGCGCGGTCTCCCGTGCGGCCTCCAGCCAGCGCGGATCGCCGGTGCGCCGGTACGCATCGAGGCGGCAGTCGATGACGTGGGCGAGCCACCAGTAGTTGAAGGTGCTCTCGTCACGGACCGGGTGGGCGTTGTGCAGCAGCTGCGGCCACGGCGCACCCCAGAGCAGGTCGAGCGAGCGTTGTGCGAGATCGGCGCGCTCCGACCAGGTCTCGGGCGCGGCCGTCATGCTGATCCCGCGCCCTGCGGCACGCGGTGGCCGATCACGTCCAGCACCAGCTCGCAGAACATCGCATCGGCCCACGAGAACCACTCGCGCGTGAAGCGAGCAGGGTCGTTCGCGTCGAACGACTCGGTCATCCGGCCGCGCGCCGCGTGCGTGTCCCGGAGCATCGCCAGCACCGCGCGCTTCTCGTGCACGTCCGTGGTGGTCAGACCCTGCACGGCCGCCGCGATCGGCCACACGTATCCGGGCGGCGTGTGCGGGCTGCCGAGCCCTTCGGCGGCCGTGCCCGTCACGTAGGTCGGGTTGGCGCCGCTCAGCACGAAGGCCCGGGTGGCGCGGTAGCGCGGGTCGTCGAGCGCGACGCCGCCGGTCAGCGGGAGTGAGAGCAGGCTCGGCATGTTCGCGTCGTCCATGAGCAGGTGATTGCCGAGGCCGTCGACCTCGTACGCCCACACCCGCCCGACCTCGGGGATGTCCACGAGCCCGTGCTGCTCGACTGCCTGCTCGAGCTCGTCCGCGAGGGCGCGTGCCTGTGCACCGAGCTCGGCGTCATCGAGAACGGCGTCCGTGAGCTCGGCGAGGTCGCGCAGCGCCGCCACGGCGAACAGGTTGCCCGGGATGTTGTAGTGGTACTGGCAGGCGTCGTCGCTGGGCCGGAAGCCGCTCCACGTGAGCCCGGTCACGGCGACAGGGGTGCCGCGACCGCCCACGAGCGTGTCCGACTGTGGGCAGTCGGTGCGCTCGAAGGTGTAGTCCGACCGCGCGTCGTGGTCCTGCTCGGTGCGGATCGTCGCCACCGCGAGCCGCGCCGCTCGCGCGAACTCCTCGTCGAGGTGGTCGGTCCGGCCCGTGGCGCGCCAGAGCTGGTGCGCGAGCTGGAGCGGGAACGTCAGCGAGTCGACCTCGTACTTGCGCTCCCAGGTCCACGGCGTCATCGCGGTCGCGTCGCCCTGGTGCCCGGCACCCGTGGGTCCGTCGTTGAACGCGTTGGCGTACGGGTCGCGCAGGATCTGTCGCGACTGCTCACGCACGACGGCGGCGATCACGTCCCCGAGCCCGGGGTCGAGCGGGAGCATCGCGAGGTAGGGGCGCATCTGGGCCGCCGAGTCGCGCAGCCACATCGCCGGGATGTCACCGGTCAGAAGGAACGCTGTCCCGGCCGGTCCGTCGTCGTACCGCGAGACCGCGTCGGTCAACGTCCGACGCATCGCGGCGCCGAACATGCGGGCGGTGTCGGCGTCGAGCGCATCACTCGCGGCGGTGACCACCGAATCGAGCACACGCTCGTCGATCAGGCTCATCCCAATGCCCCTCAATAGATATATATAATAAGTGCAATTTAGCAGGTTTCACCACTCGCGCGAGACCACTCCTCGCGTGTGATCTCGTACGTCACCTCGCCCTGCTCGGAGCCGGGCAAGGGGTCCTCCCAGTCGCGCACCTCGGTGGTCACGTGCCGCATGCCGAGCTTGCGCATCACACCCCGGCTGCCGTGATTGACCGCCATGGTCTCGGCCGTCACCTTCTCCAGTCCCACGGTCTCGAAGCAGTGCCCGACGACGGCCCTCGCCCCTTCGGTGGCGAGGCCACCACCCCAGCACTCGCGACGAACACGCCACCCGAGCTCCGCCGTCGTCGGCGCCTCGATGGCGACCGGCAGCGGCGGCGAGGCCGACCACCAACCGACGAACTCGCCGTCGCGGAAGCCTGCCCAGAAACCCAGACCGACGCCGTCCGCTGCCAAGCCGACGCATACCGGTGCCCAGTGCGCGCGCGCCTCCTCCGGCGTGCGTGCGCGGCCGATGAGGTGGCGCATCACCTCGGAATCGCCGTCGAGATCGATCAGATGGGTCAGGTGCGCAGGCCGCAGCGGCTCGAGCGCGAGCCGACGTGTGCGGAGCGAGGGAAGCATCCCTCAGGTCTACCCCGATTTCACTGCCGATTCGCACACACCCGCCCCGCGGCGCCCCACGGATCGGTCAGGAGAACTCGATTTCACTGAGGCTTCGGCCCTCCGATCCGTTGTCCGAAACAGCGGTGAGATCGTCAGGTGATCCGGCTTCGGTGAACCCCCACTCACCAGTGCCGACGTCGACCGGCTCGCGATCTCGCAGCCGGACCGTGGCCGTGGTCCCCTCGGGCACCCGGACGACCAGACGGAGGCCGTCCGGCTCCTGCGACCAGGAGGCGCCGAGCTCGCCGCGAGGACCGCGCAGCCAGAAGGCGGCGTGGCGGAGGTTCCCGCGCGCGGCGGGCTCCACCTCGAAGCGGCTCCACTGCGGGCCGGCCATACGAACGCCGGCGACGCGCTCGTACAGCCACCGGGACATCGCCCCCATGAAGAAGTGGTCGAGCGAGCGCTGCTCCGGCCCCCACATCTCGAGCATCGTCGTGGCCCCGGCTTCCATCCACGCGCCCCAGCTCGGCGCCTCGCGGCCCGTGGCGACCTGGAGTGCGAGGTCGGAGTGCCCGTGCACGGTGAGTACCTCGAACAGCTCCGACAGCCCCAGGCAGCCGGCGTCGTGCCGTGCACCGTGCGCCCTGATCTCCGCGGCGAGGCGGTCCGCCACGGCCGATGCCGCATCCGGCGGGGTGATCCCGAACGCCAGCGGCAGGATGTTCGACGTCTGCCGGTAGCGGGACTCCCGTTCGCTGCGGTAGCAGCCCGCCGTCTCGTCGAGGAACGCCGCGTTGATCGCCTGTGCCAGTGAGTCGGCGGCCGTGCGGAATCGGTGCACGAGGGCGGCGTCTGCCGGGTCAGCGGTGAACAGGTCGGCTCCCACGCGCAGACCTCGCACGAGGTAACAGCTCGCCGCGATCCGCAGGTCGTCCTCCGGCGGTGTCCCCACACTCCCGGGCGCAAGGTAGTCACCGAGGATCCCGGTCACCAGTCCGTTCGCATCGACGTGCGTGAGCTCATGCTCGAGGAAGTGGACGAGGGTGTCGCGGAACCCCTCGGGAAGCGCACGGTCGCCGTACCAGGCCTGCAACCGCGACAGCAGGTAGGGGTAGACCGTGGTCCACTCCGGCGCTCGCAGGTATCCCCAGCCCGGGGTGGGCGCGATCGAGGCGAGCGCTCCGTGCTCGTCCTGGGTGTCGGCGATGTCGACCGCCCAGGCCTTCATCAGAGCCTGCAGGTCGAACTGGTGCAGCATCGCCTCGAGCGCGACGTGCACATCACCGAGCCAGCCGTTCTTCTCGTACAGAGGGGTGTCGGTCGGCAGGTGGTGGAGGTTGTTGAGGACCGTGCGACGCATCGCGGTGTCGATCCAGGTCAGCACGTCGTCGCTGCAGCTGAACGAGCTGGTCTCAGTGACGTCGCTGTGCGCATGTTGGGCCGTGAGCTCGATGTCGCTCGGGTCCTCGACCCCGTCCACCTGCACGTACCTGAAGCCCTGATAAGTGAAGCGTGGCTCCCACGCGCGGGTCCGGTCGTCGACCACGAGCTCATCGGTGGCGAACCGATCGGTGAAGACGTGCTGGTTCTGCGCCCGTGCACCATGCTCGTCGGCGGACTCGGCGTAGTGAAGGCGCACCCGGGTGCCGACGGGAACCCGCGGCAGCGCCACCCGCACCCAGCCCGCCAGCTGGATGCCGAAGTCGGCCACGAGCGGGTCACCGCCCCCGCCGCTCCAGCCGACCGGCTGTCGAGACGCCACGACCCGGATCGGCGGTCGCTCCTGCGGCGCCAACTCGCCCGCCGGCGGTTCGGCGAGCTGCACCTGGGCCCACGTGGAGGCATCGAAACCGGGCTCGTCCCAGCCGTGCGGCACCTCGCGAGCGTCGAACGACTCCCCCTCGTACAGGGAGTCGAACCGCGTCCCGCCCGTGGCCCACCGCCACGAGAGATCGGAGCCGAAGGTCCTGACCAGAGCGCCCTCGCCGTCAAGCATCTCCAGGTCGAGGCGCACCATGCGCAACCCACGCCACGGGGCCTCGTGCCACCCCCAGACGTTCGGCGTGGCCATCGCGTAGAAGCCCCGACCGAGCTCGACGCCGAGCACCGAGCGGCCCGCGGACAGGTCCACGGGGTAGCTGGAGAACGGGATCCGGCGATCGAACGCCGCGGTCCCGGACTCCAGCCGGGCGTCCGTGACGGGCGAGCCGTTGATCGTGGTGCGATGGAGCCCGAGGCCGGCGACATGCAGCACACCCCGCACCACGCCGTCGGGCACCTCGATCTCGCCTCGCAGCAGCGGCGCCGCCGGGCCGTCCTCACCCGACCCGACCCACGCACCGACCCAGGACCGCGGTGCGCTCACAGCTTCACCGCCGTCTGCGACAGCCCGGACACGAAGTACCGCATCAGCACGAGCACCAGTACCGCGATCGGCAACGAGGCGAGGCAGAACGCGGCCAGCTGGATATTGAAGCTGTCGAGGTTCGGGGACAGCGCCGGAGGTGTGAACCCGGTGATCGCGACCGAGATCGTGGAGTCGGCACCCTGGAGCACCAGCGACGGCAGCACGTAGTCGCCGTACAGGCCCACCACGTTGAGGAGCGCCAACGCGATCACGAGCGGCCTGGCAAGAGGGATCGCGATGCGAGCGAACATCCAGAGGTGGCCCGCGCCGTCGAGCTTGGCAGCCTCGAACAACTCCTCCGGGATCGACTCGATCGCGCTCCGCAGCACTACGACGCCGAGCGCCTGCCCACCCGCGAGATACGGGAAGATCAGGCCCCACGACGTCCCGATCAGGCCGAGATCCACGATCTGCACGTACAGCGGGATCAAGGTGATGAACGCCGGGATGAGCAGCAACCCGAAGATCACGAAGAACCACAGCTCCTTCTCCCGAAAGCGCGTGCGGGCGAAGGCGTAGCCGCTGGCCAGGGTGGTGATCGCGATCCCGACCACGGAGACCGCCACGATCATCAGCGTCTTCGGGTAGGCGAACCCGCTCGCCTGCCACGCGAACACGAAGTTCTCCCAGCGCGGCGCCTCGGGCAGAGCGAAGGGTGCGGCCTGCGTCTCGGGACCGCCGCGGAGCGCGTTGACGATCATGAAGTAGATCGGCACGTAGCACAGCAGCGCCGTCACGGTCAGGGCGAGGTTCGCCGGCAGCGACAGCGACCGCAGCGACGGACGCCTCCGGCCGACCGTTGTGCTGGACCGGGCGCCGAGTGCGGGCACGACTCTCGCGGTCTGGCTGGTCATGACTTCGTCCTCATCGCTCGCATGTTGATGATCGAGAGCGTCAGCACCACCACGAACAGGATCGTGCCCACGGCCATGCCGAAGCCGTAGTTCCCGTAGGTGATGGCCCGCTGGTACATGTACAGAACCGGCGTCAGGGTCGAGTTCCCCGGGCCTCCGCCGGTCAGCAGCAACGGCACCATGAGATTCTGCGTGACGCCGATGATGCTCAGCACGAGCAGCAGCTTCCACTGGCCGAACGTCAGCGGCACCTCGATCTTGATCAGCTGTGTCCATCGTTTCGCCCCGTCGAGTGCCGACGCCTCCAGCACCTCCCGAGGGATCGCTTTCAACCCCGAGTAGAAGATCAGCACGTTGAAGGCCGACACCCACGGGAAGCCGAGGAAGATCAACGCCCACAGCGCGAAGTTCGGGTCGCCGATCCACGACCGGGTCCAGGATTCCAGGCCGAGCGAGGTCAGCACCGTGTTGATCGGTCCGCTCGGCGCGTACATGAACTGCCAGATCAGCACCGACACCACGGGCGGGATGATCAGCGGTGCCGTGAACGCCGCGCGCCAGAAGTACTGCAGACGCTCCGACGGTAGCCGGAAGATCAGCTCGGCGACGATGAACGAGGGGATCATCGCCAGCGGCACCCCGAACAGCGTCCAGATCCCGACGTTCACCGCCGACTCGCGGAACGCCTGGTCCGCGAAGACGTCGATGAAGTTCTGGAACCCGATCCACTCCGGCGGGTTGAAGCCATCCCATCGCGTCATCGACGTGTACCCGGCGCGGATCGCCGGGTAGTAGCAGAAGAGAACGACCAGGATCATCGTCGGGAGCAGGAAGGCGATCGCCGTCGCGCGTTCCCGCACCCCACGCCGTAACGAGGTCCCGGCGGTGCCGGTGCTGCCCGCCGCCATCAGCTGTAGCTGTCGAAGTCGATCGGGGTGTTGCGCAGGTACTCCTCCAGGCCCTTGTCGATGATCTCCGGGAACGTCGCCTCGACTTCGTCCATCGCGGTCTGACCGAGCATGAACTGCTGGAACATCCGGCTCACCTGGTCGTGTGCCTCGGCGCTGAACTCGGTACCGCCCGAGATCGAGTAGATCGGCTGCGCGGCGAGCTCAGCCAACGCGGCCATCTCCTCCGGCGGTTCGGCGCCCGTGAACGTGGGCAGGAACGAGCCGTTCTCGTTGCAGATCTTCTCGTTCCACTCAGGGGTGCAGAAGAACTGCAGCCATGCCACCACGGCGTCGAGCTTGCCCTCCTCCTTCAGCGAGGAGTTCGAGCGCTCGCTGGAGACGTTGAACTGGAAGGCTGCCGAGGGGCCGGACACAGCGTTGGAGGAGTCGAAGGCGGTGGCGTACTGGGACGAGCCCGCCATCGACGGCCACGGGAACGAGCCGACCTCGATGTCCGACCCGTGCGCGACGACCGCGCCCGGCGCCCATGTGCCGTCGTAGATCATGGCGACGTTCTCGGCCGCGAAGTAGGACTGCGGATCGGGCGACCCGACCGGCGGGTCCGGCGGCAGCTGCATGATCGTCGGGTCGCAGTAGTCGAACAGCTGCTTGGCCACCGACCACCAGTCCAGCACCGCAGGGTTCTCTCGCGGATCGAGCAGACCCTGGTGGTAGGCGACCGCGACGTCGGTCACGGTGATGCCGGGCTCCTCCGAGAACGCGTCGATGCGCTCCAGCTCCGCCTGGTCCAGGAAGTTCCCGTAGAAGATCCGGCTGAGCCAGCCGTAGCCGCCTTCGATCGGCTGGATCGCCAGCGGGGTGAAGCCGTGGTCCTGCAGCTTCTCGCAGACCTCCAGCAGGCCGGCGAAGTCCGTCGGCGGCTCCACCCCGGCCTCCTCGAACATCCTCACGTTGTAGAAGAACGCCGTGCCCACGAAGTCGCCGTTGACCGTGTAGATCGTCTCCGCATCCGCGGCCGTGATCGCGTATACCGAGTCGTTGAGGACGTCGCGCCAGGCCGTGTTGCCCTCGATGAACGGGTTCGGCTGGTTCATGTACTCGTGCAGGTTGAGTGCCACGCCTTGCGGGAATGACGTCTTCACCGTGGAGTTCTGCTGCCACCAGACGTCCGGCAACTGACCGCCGGTCGCGGCCGTCTTCATCTGGTCGATGTCGTAGGTGTACTCGGAGCCGAGGAACTCGATCGTGATGTCCGGGTACAGCGCGGTGAACGCCTCGGCCGCGTTGGCGAACTCGTGCAGCTCGCGGGTGCCCGGCGCAAGGTTCACGCCCTCGACGCTCGGCGTGTACGCCTGAGCGCCCATCGTGATGGTGCCCTTCCACGTGAGGTCCGGCAGGCCGTCCGTGCGGGTAGGAACGGCTTCTCCGCCACCGCTGTCGTTCCCGCCTGAGCTGCAGCTCGCGAGGACGCCCGCTCCCGCGAGTCCTGCCGCTGCTCCGAGCAATGTGCGACGCGTGATCATGTCCATCTCCTTCGAAGGTCGACCGGGTTCGAGGGCGATGGCTCAACCGCCACCTCGCGGTTGAAAGGTTTTACTCGCCCGTCAGTGGAGAAATGTAGAACGTTCTACAAGCGGCGTCAAGGGAGCGCTGTCGGTGCGGCCTGCTCCCCTCAGGCGGAGTCGCGCACCCGCAGGCGGGGCGGGACCCGCACGTGGCGCGACTCCTCGCGACCCTCGATCCGCTCGATCAGCATCCGCGTCGCCAGGCTGCCCATCTCGATCGCATCCTGATCGATGCTGGTGAGGCTGATAGGCGGCAGGTCCGACGTCGGGATGTCATCACACGCGGCGACGGCCAGATCGCCCGGTGCCCGCAGACCGTGTCGCCACATCCAGCTCAGCACGCCGAGCGCTGCGATATCGGCACCGGCGTGCACCGCCGTGGGGCGTCGATCCCGCTTCATCAGCTCGACGGCGAGCCGCTCCCCGCCGGCGAGCGTCCACTCGCCGCGGACCACATCCGGGTGAAGACCATGCCGCTCCATGGCGGCGCGATAGCCCTGCTCACGCGCCGTCTCCGGGAGCCCGGTCGTGTCGACTTCCTGCGTGTGGAAGACGATCCGCTCGTGGCCCTGCGCCACCAGATGCTCCACGACCATCTCAGCGCCGCGCGCATCGTCACTACCGACCGAGTCGTAGCCCTCGCCCTGCCCGTGGCGACCCAGCAACACCAACGGGACATCGCGGGCGAGCGCCTCGAGATCCGCCACCGACATGGTCGGGGTGATGAGGATCAGCCCGTCCATCTGGCGATCCACCATCGACTTGGCCGCCTCGACCTGCGTCAACCCGTCCTCGTCGCTCAACACGATGAGAGCGCTGTAGTGACTGCGCTTGGCCTCCCGAGCCACGCCGTCGAGAAGCATGTTGACGAACGGGTTCTCCACGTTGAGCGAGGACACACCCAGAGTCCGCGTGCGCATGCGCATACCGCGTGCCGAGACCATCGGCCGGTAGCCCAACGCCTCGACGGCGGCACTCACCCGTGCGTGCATCTGCTCGCTCACGCCATAGGCGTTGCGCAGCACCTTGGACACGGCTGCCGGAGACACCTCCGCCTGGCGGGCCACGTCCACGATCGTGGGACGCTTCCCCGCGCTCGCGCCGCCGCGCTTCGAGCCGCCCACTCGCTCTCCTCCTCAGGCCCGCACGGTCGACCGACCACACCTCGGGCGTCGACCCGACGGGCAGCGCCACTGTAGCCCGCTCGACACCGCGCTCACGTCGGGGCGGCCCATGGATGGTCGGCCGCGTGCTGTCCGACCCATCACGGCACACACCTCGCTTCAGCACCCCGCCGTGACGCGCATGAGCCGCACCAACTCGGGCGCAGGCAGCCTGCTCATCCCAGGGACCTCGAGCAGGTAACGCGTCATGACCGTGCCGGCGATCGTCACCGCGAGGCGGCGGCCACGGTCGAGGCCGAGGTCCTCGACCAGAACGTCAAGCACGGCATGCTGCAGGTAGTCCGCCAGGGTGTCGCGGGTGTCGCCGGCGATCGCCTGGCGCGCGAAACCGCCGAGCGCTCGCCGGTGCTCCGGGTTCTCCCACACGGCCACGAGTCCGCGGATCAGCCGCACCGGGTCGAGCACGCCGTCACCGTCCCGGCTGGCAGCGATCACCTCGTGCGGCGCGATGGTGAGCGCGTACGCGGCGGTGAGCAGGCCCTGGCGCCCGCCGAAGTAGTAATTGACCAGCGAGTGGCTCACACCCGCGCTCGCGGCGAGCTGTCGGGTCGACCACGACACCAGATCGCCCGCTTCATAACGCTCCAACGCGACCGCCAGCAGCTTCTGCCGACCCTGCGACTGCCCGCGCGGTCGGCCTCGGCGCGAATTGACCACACTCGCATTGTCGCAGCCCACGGACGACGCTGGAACCATGACTCACATCGACACGGACTGCATCGTCGTCGGAGGCGGACCCGCCGGGCTCGTGCTCGGGCTGGTCCTCGCCCGAGCGGGCGTCGACGTCGTGGTGCTCGAGAAGCACGCGGACTTCCTTCGAGACTTCCGCGGCGACACCGTGCACCCCTCGACCCAGGATCTGCTCGCCGAGCTGGGGCTGCTGGAGGAGTTCCTCGCGCTGCCGCACGCCGACCTGCCGCGCGTGACGATGCGGTACGCGGGCAACGATCTCGTGCTCGCCGACCTCTCCCGGCTGCCCACGCGCCGCAAGGCGATCGCGTTTCTGCCGCAGTGGGACTTCCTCGACCTACTCGCCCGTGCCGGGCATGAGACCGGGCGGTTCGATCTCCGGATGCGCACCGAGGCGGCCGAGCTCCGGTTCGACGGCGACCGTGTCGCCGGGGTGGACGCGGTCGGGCCCGACGGGCCGCTGACGATCGACGCCCGCCTCGTGGTGGCGGCCGACGGGCGCGACTCCCGGATCCGCGCCGCCGCCGGGTTCACCCCGGTGTCGGTCGCCAGTCCGATCGACGTGCTGTGGTTCCGGCTGCCGCGTCAGCCGGAAGAAGCGGTCCCGTTCTTCCATGGCGGAGCCGGCACGCTCATCTGCATCGATCGCGGCGACTTCTGGCAGATCGCGTCCGTGCTCCCCGCCGGTACGTGGACGCCGTCGGAGGCCGGCCTGGCGGCGCTGCGTGCACGGGTCAGCAGGCTTGAGCCGCTGTTCGCGTCACGTCTGCAGGACCTCGCGATCGACGACGTGCACCTGCTCCGCGTGCGCCTGGAGCGGCTCCAACGCTGGTACCGCGATGGTCTTCTCGTGATCGGTGACGCCGCACACGCGATGTCGCCTGCGGGCGGGGTCGGCATCAACCTTGCCGTTCAGGACGCCGTGGCCGCCGGGCGCATCCTCGCGCCGGTACTCGCTGCCCGGCGACCGACCGAGCGCGATCTGGCGCGGGTACAGCGGCGGCGCGCCTGGCCCGCACGCCTCACCCAAGCCGTACAGCGAGGGCTGCAGCCCTCGCTGCTCGACGAGGTCCCCGACGGCGCCCTCCCCAGCCGACTGCGATGGCTCACCCGACTGCCCTGGCTACGCCACGCCGTCGGCCGGTTGGTGGGTTTGGGCGCCCGGCCGGAGCACCTGAGCTGAAGCCGGAGCAGCCCTCGACCGTCAGAACTCCCAGTCCTCATCCTCGGTGTTGACGGCCTTGCCAATCACATAGGACGAGCCAGAGCCGGAGAAGAAGTCGTGGTTCTCGTCGGCGTTCGGGGACAACGCGGACAGAATCGCCGGGTTGACGTTGGTCTGGTCCTTCGGGAACAGGCCCTCGTAGCCGAGGTTCATCAGCGCCTTGTTGGCGTTGTAACGCAGGAACGCCTTGACATCCTCGGTCAGACCCAGCGGGTCGTAGAGGTCCTCGGTGTACTGCTCCTCGTTCTCGTAGAGCTCGAAGAGCAGCTCGAACGTGTAGTCCTTGAGCTCCTGACGGCGCTCGGGCGACGCCTTCTCCAGCGCCTTCTGGTACTTGTATCCGATGTAGTAGCCGTGCACGGCCTCGTCGCGGATGATCAGCCGGATCAGGTCCGCGGTGTTGGTGAGCTTGGCGTGGCTGGACCAGTACATCGGGGCGTAGACGCCCGAGTACAACAGCAACGACTCCAGCATCGTGGAGGCGACCTTGCGCTTCTCCGGGTCGTCGCCGCGGTAGTAGT
>NZ_JBMDXJ010000303.1:0-2081 GCF_048594945.1 Pseudactinotalea sp.
CGCCTGAGGTGGCTGCCGAGCTGTGGTTCACCTTCGCCGAGTCCACGCTCGGTTGAGTGCAGGCCCACCCAATGCCGGTGGTGGTGCGTGTGGTCCCACTCGCGGAGCTCGCGTGGGCCCGCACTCACCGGCCCGGCGGGAGGTTGGGGGCGATAGCCCGCAGGGCAGACGGGAGTGAGTCGATTCATAACGATCCGGTCTCGTTGAGCCGTGTCGAGGCGTCCGCTGTGTATTGTATCGATTCATCCGTCGGGTGTCGTGCGCTGACACGCGTGCTGGCGGGAGAAGCGACGACCTTGGCCCCGAGCAGAGAGGCTCACACATGAAGCACACACGAATCACGTTCGCGGCCGCCGCAGTCGCGGCCGCCGCGCTGACGCTGACCGCCTGTGGTGGTGGGGGCGGCGGATCAGCCGACCCCGGCACCGCCGGAACCCTCGACCCCGAGGAGCAGGTCACCATCACGATGACCTGGTGGGGCAACGACGACCGGGCCGACCGCTACAACCAGGCGATCGAGCTCTTCAACGAGGAGTACCCGAACATCACGGTGCAGGCCTCCTTCTCGGCGTGGGACGACTATTGGACCGCGCGTGCGACCGAGGCGGCCGGCAACTCGCTGCCCGACGTCATGCAGACCGACCTGGCCTACCTCAGTCAGTTCGGCAACCGCAGTCAGTTCCTGGACCTGACGCCCTACATCGACAACGGCATCGATGGCTCCGGCATGTCCGAGTCGCTGCTCGACTCGGGCAAGGTGGGCGACGCACTCGTCGGCATCCCGCAGTCGACCAACACACTCGCGCTGTTCTACAACCCGGCCACGCTCGCCACCCTGGGCGTGGACGCGCCCGAGGCCGAGCAGACGTGGGACGAGTTCGTGCAGTGGAACGTCGCCGCTGCGGAAGCGGGCGCCGGTCTCGACCCCCAGCTCTGGGGCACCGGTGACTTCACGGGCGTCTTCTGGCTCTTCGTGCAACACCTGGTGCAGGAGGGCGTGGACGTGTTCACCGACGATGGTCAGGTCGCGTTCGGCGAGCAAGACATCGTCGACTGGCTGAACGTCACGGCGCCGCTGCGCGATGCTGACCAGTTCATGTCGCCCGAGGCGACCGCCCAGCTCGACCCGCTCGGCGGCTTCACCGCCAACCTCGTCGGGACCGAGTTCTCGTGGGACAACTTCCTGGCCGGCTACCTCACCGACTCGGGAGCCGAGTCGATCGAGATGCTGCCGCTGCCGGTCGGCTCCAACGGTGAGCACGGCCAGTTCTTCAAGCCGTCGATGCTCCTGTCGGCCTCCGCCAACTCCGAGCACCCCGAGGCCGCAGCCGCACTGATCGACTTCATCACCAACGACCCCGAGGTCGGCACCATCTTCGGCACCTCCCGCGGCGTCCCGGCGAGCGAGTCGGCGCGGTCGCAACTCTCCACGGAGGGGGCGGACGCTCAGGTGATCGGATTCGAGGAGGAGTGGGCCGACGTCATCACCGAGTCCACGCCGGTGCTACCCGAGGGTTACGGATCGATCGAGGCCGAGTGGCTGCGGCTGGCCAGCGAGCTCGCCTACAAGAACATCACGGTCGAGGACTTCGCCTCGCAGTGGCTGTCCTTCGCCGGGCAGACGCTGTCCTGACCTGATCGGCCCACCTGACCGCACCATCGACCACCCGGAGGATGCTGTGATCACCACGCACCCACCGGCGCTGCTCGACCAGCCGCGCCCGTCACAGCGACGGGCGCGGCTGCGCGAGAGCATCGCCGGATACGTCTTCATGCTGCCGTGGCTCCTCGGCTTCTTCGTGCTCACGATGGGGCCGATGGTGGCCTCGCTGTACCTGTCCTTCACCGACTACGACCTCTTTGAGGCGAACTGGATCGGGCTGGACAACTACACGGCGTTGTTCGCTGACCCGCGGTTCCTGAAGTCGGTCCAGGTCACCGTGACGTATGTGCTGGTGAGCACCCCGGTCAAGCTGGTGGCGGCGTTGCTGGTCGCGATGCTGCTCAACGCCAAGCGCAAGGGCCTGGGCTTCTACCGCTCGGCCTTCTACGCTCCCTCGCTCGTGGCGGCCAGCGTGTCG
>NZ_JBMDXJ010000304.1:0-4903 GCF_048594945.1 Pseudactinotalea sp.
TCACAGACCGCGAACTCCGGCACCGCCGGAGTCCCCGGACCACCCAACCGGACCGCCTGCTCTACCCCAGGACCAGGCGTGGGCGCCTCCCACTCCTCAGACACCTCACCCAAGTACTGGGCCAGGTGATCCAGCCGCACCGCCTCCATCCGCGTCACCTCACGATCGGCCGCAACGGCAGCACGCAACGCGCCGTCGCCAACCAGTCCGAGAGGAAGTGCATCCATACGAGCTACTACACCACCGACCTCCGACATTGCCCGAAACGGCGGAAAATCAACGATTCGGCGTCAAATGTCTCGACCACGACTCACCGGTGAGCCAGGATCGGGCCGATGCAGATGCACGAGAACCAGAGCCCCACCGACGTCACGCTCGCCCGGCGGCTGCTCGCCGAGCAGCACCCCCGGTGGGCCGACCTGCCGCTCACACCGATCGAGCACTTCGGCACCGACCACGACGTCTACCGCATCGGCGAGCAGGCCTCGCTCCGCCTCCCTCGCACTGCCTGGGCCGCCGCCCAGGCACGCAAGGAGGACGCGCTGCTCCCTCGCCTCGCGCCGCGCGTGACGCTCGCCGTGCCACAGGTGTTCGCCCACGGCCACGCCACCTCCGAGTTCCCGCACCCGTGGTCCGTGCAGTCGTGGTTGCCCGGGGAGGACCTCGTCGGGCGAGTGCTCGACGGCGACACGCGCCTCGCGAGGGATCTCGCCGCGTTCGTCGGCTCGCTCCGCGAGGTCGACATCGCGGACGCACCACCCAGGCCGGCCACCGCCCGAGGAGGCTACCTCGGAGACGGGGACACCGCCGTCGAGAATCGACTCCAGGAGCTCGGCGACCGGGTGAACGCGGCCGCACTGGTGAGCGCGTGGGGCGAGTCCCGGGGCGCGGCCGCGCCGACCGAGCAACGCTGGACCCACGGCGACCTTCTCCCGGGCAACCTGCTCACGACCGACGGTCGACTCTCCGGCGTGATCGACTTCGGCGCCCTCAACGTGACCGACCCCGCGCTGGACCTCACGCCCTGCTGGTACCTGCTCGGTGGCGCCGACACCCCGGCTGGGCGCGCCTTCCTCGGCGATCTCGGAGCCACGCCCGAGGACGTGCTCCGTGCCCGCGGCTGGGCACAGCTGCAGGCGCTCAACGCGCTCCCGTACTACTGGGACACCAACCCCGGCATGGTGCGGCTGGCCGGCAGGGCGTTGCGCCTGATCGAGGCAGAGGTCACGCCCGGGCGGGCCTGAGCCACGAGCTCTGGTGCACGTTCTACGGCGTGGCTGCATCCTCGGGGATGAGCCCGGCGGTGCGGAGGTCGTCCCACAACTCGGTGGGGATCGTGGTGCTCGCGCGCTCGACGGCGTCGGTCGCCTCCGCTGCGTCCCTCGCCCCGACGACGGTGGAGACGACGGCGGGGTGGGCGGCCACGAAGGCCAGAGCAGCCTGGGGGAGGGTGATGGCGTGGCGCTCGCAGACGTCGGCGAGCGCGTGCGCCCGCTCGACCAGCGCGCGCGGGGCGCGCGCGTAGTCGAAGGTGGCGTCGGAGCCGGGGCGGTCCACGGCCAGCAGGCCGGAGTTGTAGACGCCGCCGATCACCACGCCGACGTCGTTCTGGGTCGCTGCGGGGAGCAGGTCGGCGAGCGCGCTGTGGTCCAGCAGTGTGTACCGGCCGGCGCACAGCACCACGTCGATGTCGCACTCGCGGACGAACCGCGCGAGATGGTGGGAGAAGTTCATCCCGGCGCCCACGGCGCGCACCACACCCTCCTCGCGCAGCTCCACCAGCGCCGGGATCGCCTCGGCGACCGCCTCGTCCATCCGGTCCTCCGGGTCGTGGAGGAACGCGATGTCGATCCGGTCGAGCCCGAGCCGGCCCAACGAGTCGTCGAGGGAGCGGCGGATGCCGTCACGCGTCAGGTCCCAGCTTCGGCGTAGGTCGGCAGGCACGTGGAAACCGTTGTCGGCGGCGTCGCGCTCGTGCGCGGTTGCCGGGGAGGGGACGAGCAGTCGGCCGACCTTCGTGGACAGCACGTAGTCCTCGCGCGGGCGCTCCCGCAGCAACGCACCGAGCCGGAGCTCGGAGAGCCCCAGCCCGTAGTGCGGAGCGGTGTCCACATAGCGCACGCCAGCGTCCCAGGCGGTGGAGAGGGTCTGGGCGACCTGCTCGTCGCTGCGTTCACCGCCGAAGTTGCCCGCCTGTGCGCCGCCGAGACCGAGCGAGGTGAGTGCGACGTCCGGTCGTTTGGGGAGTGGGCTGGTCTGCATGCCGGGAGCGCTTCCTGCTGGGAGAAGGGGACGGGTGCCTCGCGGCCACACGGTAGTGGTGCGAGCCGAGCGGCGGATCGCGTGATCCGGAAGTGGATCGTCCGGATGGCACCGTAGTGTCCCGATATGGCGACGACGCGTGGATCTGTCAGCGAGGCTCCGGCGTACAGCGTGGAGCCGCTGTCGTCTGAGACCTGGGACCTCTTCGACGACGTGGTGGACCGGCACGGCGGCATCTTCGGCGGTTGTTGGTGCATCTGGTTCCATCCGGACCGTGGCGAGGCAGGCGAGGGCGCCGAGGGCAACCGTGCCCGGAAGAAGCGCTACGTGGAGGAGGGGCAGGCGCACGCCGCACTGCTGGTCACCGAGCAGGACGGGCAGCGCGAGGCGATCGCGTGGGCCGAGTACGGCACGCCGCAGGAGCTGCCCAACATCCACCACAGCAAGCAGTACCTCGCCGAGCTCGACCTGCTGCCGGACTACCGGGTGACGTGCATCTTCGTCGACCGCCGGTACCGGCGGCAGGGCCTGGCCGAGGCTGCCCTGCAGGGCGCCCTCGACCTGATCGCCCAAGCCGGAGGCGGCATCGTGGAGGGTTACCCGCACGTCAACCGGCCGGATAAGAAGATCTCGGCGTCGTTCCTCTACAACGGAACCCGCGACATGTACGCGCGCAACGGTTTCGACTTCATCCGGCCCAAGGGGCAGTTCAACACGGTCATGCGGCGCACGGTGCCGGCGGCGTAGCGCCGGGACGGGCTACCAGGCGTACGCCTCGGGGGCAGGCTTGCTGCCCCGGGGGAACGGGGCGGGGAAGAGCTCGTCGAGGCGCTCGAGCGTGGCGTCGTCGAGCTCGATCTCCGGCACGCGAAGGCTGTCCTGCAGCTGCTGCGGAGTGCGCGGGCCGATGATCGGAGCGGTGACGGCGGGGCGGGTGAGCAGCCACGCGAGTGCCACGTCGGCAGGCTTCTCGCCGAGGTCGTCGCACAGAGCCTCGTAAGCGGTGAGCACCTCACGGTTCTTCTCGATGCCGTCGGTGTTCGCCGTTCCGCGACCCTCCACGCCGTCACGCTGCTTGGCCAGCACGCCGCCCAGCAGACCGCCGGACAGCGGCGACCACGGGATCACGCCGAGGCCGTGGTGCTCGGCCGCGGGCAGCACCTCCAGCTCGACCCACCGCGACATCAGGTTGTACAGCGACTGCTCGCTGACGAGGCCGACCACACCCGCCGCTTCCGCTGCACCCTGTGCCGTCGCCATGTGCCAGCCCGCGAAGTTCGACGAGCCGACGTACAGGATCTTTCCCTGCTGCCGCAGCACGCTCATCGCCTCCCAGATCTCGTCCCACGGCGTGTCCCGGTCGACGTGGTGCATCTGGTAGAGGTCGATGTAGTCGGTCTGCAGTCGCTGCAGCGAGGCGTCGGCTGCACGGCGGATGTTGAGTGCGGACAGCTTGCCCTCGTTGGGCCAGTCGCCCATCTGGCCGTACAACTTCGTGGCCAGCACGGTGCGCTCGCGGCGCCCGCCGCCCTGGGCGAACCAACGGCCGAGGATCTCCTCGGTCTGGCCGTGCGGACTGCCGTAACGGTTGGCGGTGTCGAAGAAGTTGAGGCCGGCCTCGTGCGCGGCGTCCATGATCGCGTGGCTGTCGGCCTCACTGGTGCGAGGGCCGAAGTTCATCGTGCCGAGCACGAGCGGGGAGACCTGGAGACCGGTGCGGCCGAGCTGGCGATATTCCATGCTGAGAATCTATGCCATCGGCGCGTGGCAGCGGGATGTCGTCTCGTGAACGGGCGGTGTCGATTCCGGGGCCGTGCCATCGTCATGAGAGCAGCGCCACCGAGCCGCACGCCAGCCGAGGAGTGACATGACCACGTACCTGATCTATTTCCACCAGCAGTGGGTCGGCGACCACACGTCCGAGTGGTTCGCCAGCCGCGGTCCGCTCGCGAACGCGGTCTGCGACGAGATGGAGGCCGCCGGCGTCCTCGTCGCCGCCGGCGGGCTCGACGAGAACATCGAGGCTGCCGTCACCGCGGACGCGACGAGCGGCACCCTGGTGTTCACCGACGGTCCCTACACCGAGGCGACGGAGTACCTCGGTGGCTTCACCGCGATCGACGTGCCCGACGACGAGACCGCGCGCATGTGGGCCGGCAAGGTCGCCGAGGCCTGCGGGTGGCCGCAGGTGGTGCGACGATTCCAGTAGTACGCGACCAGGTCAGTTGTCGCCCTGCAATGCGTTGTCGATCCGCTCGACCTTGGCGGTGAGCTGCCCGGTGTAGCCCGGCCGGATGTCGGCCTTGAGCACCAGTGAGACGCGCGGGGAGACCTCGGCGACGGCGCCGACCGCCGCCTTGACGACCGCCATCACCTCGTCCCACTCGCCCTCGATCGTGGTGAACATCGCCGTGGTCTCGTTCGGCAGCCCGGAGTCGCGGACCACCTTGACGGCGCGCGCGACGGCGTCGGTGACGCTTCCGGTGGGGTCGGAGGTGAGCGGGGCGATGCTGAAGGCAGCGAGCATCCCGGCAGCGTCCCACATCCGACTATCCACAAATGGTATACCATTTGTGGCATGGCGAATCTGACTGTGTCCCACGTGCGCCCCTGGGGCGGGGCGCCCGTCGACATCGTGATC
>NZ_JBMDXJ010000305.1:0-4637 GCF_048594945.1 Pseudactinotalea sp.
CACCACCGGGGCCACCGCCACCGGGACGACCGCCACCGCGACCGCCACCGCCGCCACCGCGTGCAGGTGCGCCGGGACGACCGACCGAGGACCGGTCCGGCATCATCCCGGGGGTCGGGCGAGAACCGCCGCGCGGCGCACCCGGGCGCGGGCCACCGCTGCCACCGGGGCGCGGCATCCCTTGCGAGGACGCGAACGGATTGTTGCCCGGGCGCGGCGTGCCGGAACCGCCGCGGTCACCACGGTCACCTCGGTCGCCGCGGTCGCCGCGGTCGGAGCGCTGCCCCGGGCGCGGCATCCCCTGCGAGGACGCGAACGGGTTGTTGCCCGGCCGTGCTGCCGGACGTGGGGCCGCGGGCCGGGGAGCTGCGGGCCCGGGGGTCGGGGCGGACGACGCGGGATCGGCCGCTGCCGCCGGCCGCTCCTCGCGGGGCTCTTCCGGCTGTGCCTGCGGTGCCGGCTCCGGCGCGGGGGCAGGTGCCTCCTGCTCGGGGGCCGGTGCCTTGGGGGCGGGACCGGGCTTGATGCCCGGCTTCGCGGCAGGCTTCGCCGCGGGCTTGGCAGCAGGCTTCTTCTCAGCCTCTGCAGGGGCGTCCGGGAACGCCTCGCGGAGCCGCCGCTGAACGGGCGGCTCGATCGTGGATGACGCTGACTTGACGAACTCGCCCAGTTCCTGGAGCTTGCCCATCACCGTCTTGCTGTCGACGCCGAGCTCTTTCGCGAGCTCGTGAACGCGGACCTTGGCCACACTTCTCCCTGTCTCGGCCCGCCCGGACAGGGTCAGACCGTCGTTAGTGGTGCTTGCTCATCGCTGGGTGCTCATCGGGTGCCCATCGGCCTTGACCCGCTTTCTGAATTCGATGCTCAACGACGTGTCATACGTGGCTCTCGAACCATGCCCTCACCTGATCGATCGGCAGCGACGGCGTCACACGCAGTCCCCGCTGGATCGCCCGGCGAGTCTCGGCACGGTCCAGGCAGTCTGTCTGCGGGTGCAGCCAGACGCCTCGTCCCGGCAGAACGGCTCGGGGATCGACCACCACGGTTGCTGTTGCGGCGTGCCGGTCCACGACCATGCGTACCAGATCGGACCTGTGGGCCTTGCGCCGACATCCCGCACACGTGCGCATCCCGGTGATCGTGGCGGCCGGGGCAGTCGTGCTGACCACCGTAAGACCCTCCAGACCATCCGGGCTGCGGCCCGGGCGACGTGACGTCGGGCGCGTAGCCCGCCGACCAGTGTACTACTCGGCGGGTGCCGCTGCCGCCTCCGGCTCAGGCTCGGTGTCCGGCCGGATGTCGATCTTCCATCCCGTGAGACGCGCGGCGAGGCGGGCGTTCTGCCCCTCCTTGCCGATCGCGAGCGAGAGCTGGTAGTCCGGCACGATCACCCGTGCCGAGCGTGCCTCGAGGTCGACGATCTCCACGCTGCTCACCCGCGCCGGTGAGAGCGCCGAGGCCACGAACGCAGCCGGGTCCTCGACGAAGTCGACGATGTCGATCTTCTCGCCGCGCAGCTCCGCCATCACGGCCCGCACCCGCTGCCCCATCGGCCCGATGCACGCACCCTTCGCGCCGAGCCCCTGCACGTGCGAGCGCACGGCGATCTTGGTCCGATGACCCGCCTCTCGCGCGATCGCGGAGATCTCGACCGAGCCCTCGGCGATCTCAGGAACCTCGTGCGCAAACAGTCGCTTGACGAGGTTCGGGTGCGTGCGAGAGACCGTGATCTGGGGGCCGCGCATGCCGCGGGTGACCTCGAGCACGTAAGCGCGGATCCGCTCGCCATGGACGTAGGTCTCGGTGGGGACTTGCTCGTGCTGAGGCAGGTTGGCCTCCACACCACCGATCTCGATGAGCACGGCGCCGTGACCGCCGCCCTGCTGCACCACACCGGCGACGATGTCGCCCTCCTTGCCGCGGAACGCGCCGAGCACCTGCTCGTCCTCGGCGTCACGCAGTCGCTGCACGATCACCTGGCGTGCCGTGGAGGTGGCGATCCGCCCGAACCCCTCGGGGGTGTCCTCGTACTCGGGGCCCAGGCGGGTCTCGGTCTCACCGTCCTCGCCGGCGACCTCCTCGGCCTCGCGGACCAGCACGGTCACGTGTCCGGAGCCCCGGTTGAGCAGCACGCGCGCGTGCTGCTGCGCGCCCGGGGTGCGCTGGTAGGCCGACAGCAGGGCCTGCTCGATCGCGGTGACCAGCACGTCGAGCGGGATCTCCCGCTCGCGCTCGACCATCCGCAGCGTGGCCATGTCGATGTCCATGTCAGCCCTCCTCGTGCTCGGCTGCGCGGCGCAGCTCGACCTCGATACGCCCCTGGGTGATGCTCGCCAGCGGCACCTCGTGCTTGCGCGGCCCGCCCTTGGCGGCCTCCTCGCTCAGGTGCACCGTGTCAGGGTCGACGGCGACCACTCGCCCGGTCACGGACCCCTCGGGCGTGGTGAGGGTCACCAGCCGTCCCTCGGCGCGGCGGAAGTGGCGCGCCTCACGCAGCGGCCGGCTGACGCCGGGCGTGGTGACCTCGAGCAGGTAGGCGCCCTCGAGCACGTCGTCGACGTCGTCGAGCGCGGCCGAGACCTCCTTCGACACGTCCCCCAGTTGGTCGGAGCCCACGCCTCCGGGACCGTCGGGGAGATCGACGGTCACCCGGACCAGGCGCTTACGCGCGGGTCCTGAGACGTCGACCTCCTCCAGGAAAAGACCCGATCCGGTGACGACCGGAGCGAGGACCTCGTGCAGACGGACTGCGAGTTCGGATCCCATCGTGCCTCCCGCGTGTGAAGTTGTCGGTGCGACCTCACAGCCTACGTCGCCCAGCCGTGCCGCGCACCCGCGTCCCTCGCCTGCCCCACCCTCCCTACTCAACGCCTCGAGGTCATCCGACCCCGCCGCAGGGCCTCCGCATACCTCGAGCGCGCGCGGCGCGAGCGTGACGATCGGCGTGACAGGATCTGGCACATGCTCCGACGCGCCCTCGCTGTGCTCGCGGCTGCGGCGACGGCACTGACGCTCGGCGGCTGCGGTTCGTTGCGGCTGGAGACCGGGGACCCACCGGCACCCAGCGCCGGATCCGAGGAGCAGCTACGTCAGGAGCACGCGGTGCAGACGCAGCGGATTGTCGAGCTCGCGCAGAGTGCGGCCGAGTCCGACCCCGACCTCGCACCGGTGCTCGCGCCGATCGCTGAGGACGCGATGACACAGCTGGGTGTGCTCGGTGGCGTCTGGCGACCATCGGGGCGCCACCTGGAGCCGGCGACCGCCCGAGGTGACGCCGCCGCCGTCGAGACCGCGCTGAGGGATGCGGCCTCGAGCGCGCTCGAGGCCTCGTTGGCCTCCGACAGCGATCTCGCGTCGCTGTTCGCCGGGCTCGCGGTCTCGCGCGCGCTGCGGGCCGACCAGCTCGCGGCGGCACTCGGCACGGAACCGGGCGTCGTCGAACCGGCAACGCCGAGCGCCCTGGACCCGGGTTCGGCGGCAGACCTGATCCGCACCCTCGACGCGCTCGGACAGGCCTGGGAGATCGTCGCGGCACGCGCCGATGACGCCGACCAGGCTCGCGTCCAGGCGCAGGCGTGGCGGGGCGCCGCGCAGCAGGCAGCCGAGCTCGCCGGGGTCGCGGACACCCCGGACGATCCCCGCGCGGTCTCCTACGACCTCGACGCCACCGATCTCGAGGCCACGATCGCCGACCTGGAGTCCGATCTGATGCCGCTGTGGCTCGAACAGGTCCCGACCAGCACCGGCGACGACCGCCGCACCGTGGTGGACCTGGCGCTGACCGCCGCACGCGCCGCAGGCCTCGCCGAGCCGGGCGCGGACATCCCGGCCGTCGCGGGTCGCTGACGCCAAACCTCTCCGAGACCGAGGCTGAGCGGCGAGACCGAGACGTGCGCCCCTCGGTCTCGCCGTGGAGCCTCGGTCTCGACCGCTGTCGGTGTGTACCGTGGCGGTGATGCCGCCACCCGATCACGTACTCGACCTGTTCGCCGTCCCGGGTGACGTGGAGCCGCTCGCCGGCGGCCAGGGAGGCTCGGTCCGCGCGGGCGACCTGGTGCTCTCCCCCGGCCGCGACGCCGCCGTGCAGGGCCTGCTGAGCCCGGTACTCGCCCGACTCGCCGTCGACCTCGACACCCGCGCCGGGCGCGAGCGTCGGGACCTGCGGATCGCGATGCCCATCCCGGCGCGCGACGGCTCCTGGGTGGTCGACGGCTGGGGCGCGTCCCGGTTCGAGCCGGGCGCGCAGCTGCTCGTGGACCTCGAGGCCACGCGCGCAGTCGCCGCAGTGCTGCACGCCGAGCTCGCGCCACGCGTCAGCACCTGGCCACCGGCGCACGAACCTGCGCAGGAACGCTGGTCCACCGCAGAGCGGATCGCATTCGAGGAGGCTGACGTGGAGGTCGACGCCGCCGGCCCTGACGCGGCGCCGCTACTCGGATGGATGCTCGCCGAGCGGGAGCCTGGGGCCGATCTCGGTGACGCTCAGCTCGTGGACGGCGACCTGGCCGGCAACGTGCTCCTCGACGCCGACGGCGCCCCCGTGGTGATCGACATCGCGCCCTACTGGCGCCCACCGCTATGGGCCGAGGCGGTCTGCGTGCTCGACTCCGTGATGTGGTGGGGCGCCGAACCGGACG
>NZ_JBMDXJ010000306.1:0-22539 GCF_048594945.1 Pseudactinotalea sp.
GGGCCGGGTGGACCACATCGAGCGCGAGCAGATCGAGCGCGACCTCGCCACCCTCAACGCCGCCACCCGCGGCGGCCGCCCCGGTGACATCGAGGGCTGGCCGATGCTCTGGAAGGAACTGGCCGGGCTCAAGCCGGGCCAGCCTGATCCGAAGGTCCGCGGCGTCCGCTACACCGACACCCAGGGCGCCCTGCGCGGTGTGCTCGTGTACACGGTGGCAGAGAACCACGGGGACTTCACCCGCTCCCCGCTCGAGGTGAAGACCATGCTCGCCGACGGCCGCGACGCCTACGCCGCCCTCTGGCGCTACGTGCTCGAGCACGACCTGATCGGCACCGTGACCACCTCGCTGCGCTCGCTGGACGAGCCGCTGCGCTGGATGATCGCCGACCAGCGCGCGCTTCAGGTGACCGAGCGCGACCACCACTGGCTGCGGATCCTCGACGTGAAGCGGTGCCTCGAGGCGCGCCGGTTCCGGGTCCCGGGGTCCGTGACGTTCCATGTCGCCGACGCGCTCGGGCTCGCCGACGGCGTATGGCGGCTCTCGGTGGATTCCTCGGGTGAGTCGTCGGTCGAGAAGGTCGACGACGCAGCACGGGTGGGCGGGGATCGTGCCGTGTCGTTGGGGATCAGCGAGCTCAGTTCGCTGCTGCTCGGCGGCGTGACCGCCTCCACGCTGCTCGCCGCCGGTCGGATCGAGACCGACGTCGACGCCGCGCGCTGGCTCGACCTCGCGTTCACGCCGGTCACCGCGCCGGTGCTGAGCTATTGGTACTGAGGTCGGGGTGAGGTGCGTGCGGACGTGGCCGTGATGGTCAACTCTGCAACGTTTGACTGTCTGGGACGTTGTGAAAGTGACCGCAACGGCGGGTTCTTCAACGCGCCCCCGTGAGACGGCGGGTTCGGTTGTCTCCTGACTGATCCGTGTGGCAGAGGAGTGTGGTGTGGGCGTGACTGGCGTGCCATTTCGGCAACTCTGTCACGCCGATGGCCACTGTGGAGTGACTGGCGTGCCGACATGGCAGCTGAGTCACGCTGCCCCGGCACTGGGCTTGACTATCCGGAGAGCGAGTTATCCACAACCCCCGTTGTGTCGTGGAGATAGTGCAGGTAGGTTCTCCGGCACGGACGTGAGGGGGAGGCCCGGTGAATCGCAGAGTCGGCGTGGCGCTGGTAGCGCTCGCGGTGAGCGCGGGGTTGGTGCTGTCGGCGTGCGACGGTGGCGAGGATCCCACTGACCCGCCGACGAGTGAGACGTCCGAGACATCCGAGAGCGCGACGCCCACGGAGACCGAGACCGCCGACCCCACGGACGTCCCGACTCAGCCCGAGGTCGAGGCACCCACGCCTGCGGATGAGGCGCTCGTCGATGACCACGTCGGGGCGATCTGGGCGGTGCGGTACTTCCTGGATCTCTACGCGTACATGCGACAGACCGGGGATACCGGTCAGTTCGACGCGATGAGCGCGTCAGAATGCCAGTTCTGCGCCAGCGCCGTCGAGCGTGCGACAGCGATCCATGAAGATGATGGCTGGGTGGAGGGCGGCGAAATCGTCTTCGATGTTCACGGGGCCACGGCGGAGTACCCGACCGACGAAGAGCCGAACTACCTCGTGCGGTTCTCTCTGACGCAGGAGCCTCAGACCATCACTCGTGGAGACGGATCCATCGACGAGGTGGACTCGGCTTCCGGCAATGGCGTGGTCGCGCTGCAGTTTGTCAACGGACGATTTGTCGTGTTCGGGGTGAACCTCGAGTGAGCGCCCGATCCGCCCGTGTCGCCGCGCTTGTCGCGGTGCTACTCGTGGGCACGACACTGCCCGCCGCTGCCGACTCTGACGACGAGGACGTCTTCGCTGAGGCTCTCGACGGAGGCTTCGGCGTCGCCCGCACGAGCCATCTCTCCAACCGCATCGATGACACGGCGACGACGACATCGGAGGCGACGTTGCAGGACACGCGAGATGCTTACGAGGCGGCGCGTGTGGTGTGTTTCCTGCGTCAGGGTGCTGACGAGGATGGCGAGCTGCTCAACGAAGAGACGGAATTGTGTGAGTCCGACGATGAGGACGGGCTGACCACGGCGGAGGTGGTGGCGCTGGTGTCGCAGGAGTTCCAGACCCTGTCATTGGCGGCTCCGGTGATCTCGGTGCAGCCGGAGGGCGATTGGGCTCTGGTGAACATGGACTACATCGTGTTCACCGAGCCGGGCCAGCAGGTTTTGGATACGACGATCCTCGGCGTCCCGGTGACGATCCGGGCGACGCCGGTGCACTATTCGTGGGACTTCGGTGATGGCAGTGCTCCGTTGGCGACGACTGATCCGGGTCAGCCGTATCCGAATCAGACGGTGTCACATGTGTATAGCAGCGCAGTCGATGCGGTGTCGGTCACGTTGACCACGTCGTGGCAGGGGGAGTTGCAGATCGGCGGGAGTGGGACGTGGTTGCCGATCGCAGGCATGGCCACGACCACGAGCAGTACTGCCCCGGTGGAGATCGTGGCGATGGACGTCCACCTCGTCCCCAACGACTGAGCGCACTCACACCCCTTCGCGCCGGCAGGTGACACCATGCCGTTGGCGAGGCACGGCACGCCGCCGCGTCCAAGGATCTCGGACGATGTGACTGGATGTGATGTGGTGTTAGAGTCGCCGGGCGCCTATGTGAGTGGGGTGACGGGTGATCCCGGACCAACGTCGTGACGAGATCCTGCGACTGCTTCGTGAGACAAACGTGCTCTCGGTCCGCGAGCTCACCGACGCGCTCGGAGTGTCGCACATGACGGTCCGGCGCGACATCGAGGTCCTTGAGCGATCCGGACGCGTTCACTCCGTGCCCGGTGGTGTGCGCTTGGCGAGCCACCTCGGTCTTGAGCCTGCGCGGCTTGAGAAGGAGACGGTCGACGTCGGGCACAAGTCCGCGATGGCACGCGCCGCTGCTGACTTGGTGACCGACGACATGACGGTCTACCTCGATGCGGGCACCACCCTGCTGGCGATGGTGCCCCACCTGCTAGCACGGCAGCACCTCACGGTCGTCACCAATGACTTCAGCACCTTGGCGGAGATGATCGGCGCTGAGCAGATCGACGTGATTCATACCGGCGGACTGCTCGACCACCGCAACCGATCGTCGGTCGGCCGACTCGCTGCAGGGACGATGCGGCAACTCAACGTCGATATCGCCTTCCTCAGTTCCAGCAGCTGGGACGCCAGCCGCGGTGTCACGACCCCCCACGAGGCCAAGGTCGACGTGAAGCGTGCGGCACTCGACGTTGCGGCCCGTTCGGTCCTGGTCGCCGGCAGCATCAAGTACGGGCTCTTCGCTACACACCGCGTCGCAGAGCTCGGCGAGCTCGACACGATTCTCACTGATGACGCGCTTCCGGATTCGGCGGCTTCCGCGATCCGCGACCGAGGCACCGAGTTAGTGCTCGCTCGTCAGGCGTCTGACGGCCTCGCCTTCGCCTGAGCAGGGCGTCGAGTCCAGCGGCGTAAACCTCGCCGGCGCAGTCGGGCCCGACCCGGCACGTGGGTGCGAGAGGCAGCACGGCTGGAGACTCCAGCCCGACTACGCAGCCCCCCAGTGCGATCTGTGCAGTGTGGCAACGGCCGCAGCCTGCTCCTCGCTCAGCGCGTGGTAGCCCGAAGCGGGCAGTTTGAGCAGGACCTCCGACGTCGCCTCAAGCTCGATCGCCGCGTCCCGTGCCGCCGCGACCGTGATGCCAGCGCAGACCGCACCATGGTTCTGCAGCAACGCAGCGCGGAATGGGAACGTCAGCGCAGCGATGCTGTGCCCGTGCTCGAGGGCACCCGGCGGCGCGTACGGCAGCAGCGGCGTCTGCCCGACGCGCATCACGAAGTACGGCGTGATAGGTGGCAAGGCGCTGCGTTCGGAGTACGGCGGGAGGCAGGAGGCCGCGACAGCGCTGGGTGAGTGCAGATGGATCACGCACCGCAGCGCTGGAACGCGGCGGTAGAACGCAAGGTGCAGGGGCGCTTCCTTGGTCGGCCGGGGACCGCCAACCAGGCCCCCCTGCAGGTCGACACGCGAAAGTCCCTCAGCTCCGAGATCAGCCATCCGGGTTCCGGTACCAGAGAGCAGCACATCATTGCCGATGCGGATGCTGACGTTGCCGGACGAGCCGGGACTCAGTCCCAGCGCGGCCAGGTGATGCGCGGCGTCGAGGAGTTCCTCGACGAGGTCACGCTCACTCGTGCTGAGGGAGGCGGTGGCCGGATCGGTCATGTCAGCGCCTCCCAGGCGTCGATGAACAGGGAATCGGATCCGAAGTTGCCCGACTTCAGTGCCAGCGCCACCGGCCTCCAGGAGCCGGATACGTCGACCTCAGCGTGTGTCCACGCCAGGCCTGGCCCGAGCGAGGCGCCGACCCGGAGGTCATGCGCGCCCAGCCGCCTGACGACGGCGCCGGAGGTTTCGCCCCCGGCGACCACGAGTTGCCTCGCGCCGTCATCGACCAGTGTGCGTGCCAGGTCTGCCAGGGCGGCCTCAAGCCCGGCGGCATGCTCGCGACGCTCAGCGACATCCTCGATGGGCAGCGGCGCGACGACGACCGGAGTATCGGGCTGGCCGCGCCAAGCTGCGCGCGCCTGCTCGGCCACCCCGCGAACCTCGCCCTCGGCGTGCCGCGGGTCGATCCGCAGACACGTCAGGCCGGCCGCTTCCGCCGCAGCAAGCTGCCTCGCCGTGGCGTCCGAGGCACTGCCAACAAGGACCACCCGGGGCCCTGTGAGCGCGGCGGCGGAGACCGCAGCCCGGGCATGGTCGGGATGCGGACCGGTCATCCCGAGCGCGAGACCCGAGCCTCCTGTGAGAAGCGGATCGTCCTTGGTGGCCTCGGCGATCGTCGCCAGGTCCGCGTCGCTGGTGGCGTCGACGACCACGAAGCGCGCCCCGCCGCCAGCGAGTCGGTCGATCTCGGCGCGCAGCGCCGCCGGCCCCGCATGGACCACAGCGAGGTCAGCGAGCGCGACCGGGGAGGATGTCTGCGCGGCGAGCAGCCGGACCACGCTCGAGTCGTGCATCGGCGTCAAGGGGTGGTGCGACATCGCACTCTCGGCGAGCAGCGTGGAGCCCACGAACAGGTGGCCCTGGTACACCGTGCGGCCATTGGCGGGGAAGCTGGGCACGACAACCGCACGGTCGGCACCGACCCGCTCGGCCACGAGATCGCACACCGGTCCGATATTGCCCTCGGGTGTCGAGTCGAACGTCGAGCAGTACTTGACGTACACCTGGCGGCAGCCGAGCCCGTGCAACAGGTCGAGGGCAGCGCGGGTGTCGGCCAAGGCTTGCGCCACCGGCGCCGTCCTTGATTTCAGCGCGATGACCACGGCATCGGCATCGGTCTTCGTCAGCGCCGCAGGCACGCCCACCACCAAGCGGGTGCGGAAGCCGCGTGCCACCAGATTGGACGCAAGATCGACGGCGCCCGTGACGTCGTCGGCGATCGCGCCGACGTGCGTCACTGTGCTCCACCCGAAGTCATGTGACCACATGTTACACAGGTGTTCTGAAATGTTAGACTCTGTCCGGCGGCGTCCCCGCTGTCAGGGAGCATCCAGAGCGGAGCAAGTTCGTGAACGAGCAGTCTGAGGTGCGAGTTGCACTGACGGGAGCCGGTGGCGGGTTCGGCCGAACCGTGCTGCTCGCGTTGAGCCGCCACCCGACCCAACGCCCGAGCGTGCTCTGCGACCTCGACACCGGAGCTGTCCGCACGCTGCTCGCCGACCTCGGCTACGCAGCCCCGGTGCGGATTTGCGCCAGCGCGCCCGAGGTGCGCGACGCCGTCGCGGAGGGCGCGATCGCCATCGTCGCTGACGTCGACCTCGTCGATCCACAGAGCTTCGACGTCCTCGTCGAGGCAACGGGTTCGGTCCCCGTCAGCGCCCGTGTCACCCTGGCTGCGGTCGCGGCCGGCCGTTCCGTGGTGATGGTGAGCAAGGAGACGGAGGCGACCGTCGGCCCCGCTCTGCGCCATCGGGCGCGGGCGCACGGCGCCGTGATTCACGCCGGTGCGGGCGACCAGCCGGCCAACCTGGCGGCCCTGGTGCGCTGGTCGCGAGATCTCGGCCTAGAGATCGTCGCCGCCGGCAAGTCGAGCGAGTACGACCTCGTCCTGGACCTCGACGCCGCGAGCGTGTCGCTGCTGGATGTCACGGCGCCCGCGACAGGCCTGGTGGAGCAGTGGCAGCTCGGCGACGACGTGCGCGCTGCCGTCACTGCCCGCCAGACGGCGACTGCCGGCCTCAAGCTGCGCGCCGCCGCCGACTACTGCGAGATGACAGTGGCGGCCAACCTCACCGGGCTGCGCATCGACACCCCGGAGATGCACTACCCGATCCTGCGCACGGTGGAGCTCGCCGACGCGTTGCGCCTTCGCGAGGATGGCGGCCTCCTCCAGCAGTGCGGTGCGATCGACGTGTTCACCTCGCTGCGCCGAGCCGACGAGGCGAGTTTCGCGGGCGGCGAGTTCGTGGTCGTCCGCGTCGCCGACCGCGAGGTGGCCGACCTGCTCGCCGCCAAGGGTCACGTTGTCAGCCGCACCCGGGACCTGCTGTGCATCGGACTGCCGTTCCACCTCATGGGACTTGAGATCCCGCGGACGATCGCCGCGGCGTATGCCCGCATGCCCGAGCGGCTACCTGACGCGCCGCTGGTCTCGATGCTCGCCCGCACCACGCAGGCGCTGCCATCTGGGCACCGCTTCGCTGTGGCCGGCCACCATCACGAGATCGCCGGGACACACCCCTGGCTGCACACCGGCGACGTCGCCGGCGCCGTTCCGTACTACGCCCTCGACGGCGCGCGTCTGCGCCGCGATGTCGCGCCAGGTCATCTGCTCCAGATGGACGACGTCGACGGCGTCGCCCCCGTCGTCCTCGAGCTCCTTGCCGAGCAGCACACCGCTTCCTGACATGAAAGGCCCTGAGATGTCCGCTCCTTCCCGCGCACTCGTCGATCCGAGCATGGTCATCGGAGACATCGATCCGCGCGTCTACGGATCCTTCGTCGAGCACATGGGCCGGTGCGTCTACGACGGCATCTACGCCCCTGATCACCCGAGCGCCGACGACGCGGGCTTCCGCGGCGATGTGGCCGACCTCGTGCGGGAGCTCGGGCCGACGATTCTGCGCTACCCCGGAGGCAACTTCGTCTCCGGCTACCACTGGGAGGACGGCGTCGGCCCACGCGAGGCGCGTCCTCGCCGTCGAGATCTCGCATGGCGCAGCATCGAGACGAACCTCGTCGGCACGAACGAGTTCCTCGGTTACGCCCGGACAGTCGGGGCTGAGCCGATGATGGCCGTGAACCTGGGCACCCGAGGTATCGATGCCGCGACTGCCTTGCTGGAGTACACGACGCTGCGCGATGGCAGCTACTGGGCGGATCTGCGCCGCGAGCACGGCGTCGCCGAGCCGTACGACGTCCCGGTGTGGTGCCTCGGCAACGAGATGGACGGGCCGTGGCAGCTCGGTCACAAGACCGCTTACGAGTACGGCCGGCTCGCGGCCGAGACGGCTGTCGCGATGCGTCGGGTCAACCCGGACATCGAGCTCGTGGCGTGCGGCACGTCCAAGCCGATCATGCCGACGTTCGCCACCTGGGAGGCTCAGGTCCTCGAGCAGTGCTACCAGCACGTCGACTATCTGTCGATGCACATGTACGTCGACCCCGAGCGGGCGCCTGACCTGCGCTCGCTGCTGGCGTCCGGCCTGGACATCGATGCTTACATCGACGCGGTCGTCGCGAGCGTCGACTACGCCCGTGCCGCCGGCAAGCATGCCAAGCCGATGCCGCTCGCGTTCGACGAGTGGAACGTCTGGTACAACTCCCGGCCCCGCGAGATCGGCCTCTGGCCCCAGGCTCCTGAACTGATCGGCGACATCTACTCGCTCGCCGATGCACTCGTCGTGGGCAGCTTCATCAACTCGATCCTGCGGCGCAGCGATCGGGTGCGGATCGCCTGCTTGGCGCAGCTCGTCAACGTCATCGCCCCGATCCGTACCGAGCCGGGTGGTGGGCCGGCATGGCGGCAGTCGACGTTCTATCCGTTTGCCTACGCGAGCCGGTACGGTCGCGGCGACAGCTTGCATGTGGGGCTCAGCACGACGCGCCACGACACGCAGGCGCACGCGGACGTGGCGGATCTCGACGTGGCGGCTGTGCGCGAGGCATCCGGGGCGGTCACGTTCTTCGTCGTCAATCGTGATCTCGAGCGCACGATCCCGCTCGAGCTGGATGTCCGCGGGTTCGCTCGGCTCGGCCCAGGGGCCATGCTGACGCACGCGGTGCTGTCAGGCCCGGGCGCTGAGGCGACCAACGCCGTCGACGATCCGAGCGTCGGCATCACCGAGGCGACCCGTCGTTGGGACGGTGAGGCCGTGGGCTTGCCGCCCCTGTCATGGAGCATGGTCCGCCTCGAGCCGAACATGTGATCACACTGTGACGTTCTGATCTGTAACCAGATGTGAACATCTGATAACGTCGGTCCATCGGCGCGACGCCCGCGCCGAGGTCAGCTGTCTCAAGGAGGATTCACATGGCTATCCAGTCCGCACGGCGCGGCCAGAGGCTCATGGTCGCTGCAGCGGCCGTCGCTGCGCTCGGCCTCGGTGCCGCATGCTCCGGCCCCGGTGGTGGCGGTGGCGGTGGTGGCGAGAGTGGCGGCGGCAACGTCGACGCTGATGGCATCACCACCGTGACGGTCTGGGCCTGGTACCCGGAGTTCCAGGAGGTCGTGGACGTGTTCAACGCCAACCACGACGACATCCAGGTCGACCTGGTCAACGCCGGCGTGGGTGAGGACGCCTACGCAAAGCTCCGGACCGCCTTGGAGTCCGGTTCGGGCGCCCCTGACCTCATCCAGATGGAGCTCAGCGAGATGCCGAGTTTCATGGTGATGGACGGACTGCTCGACATCGGACCGCACGGCGCTACCGAGGTGGCCGACTCCTACCCGGACTGGGTCTGGGACCAGGTCTCGCAAGGCGACGCCGTGTACGCGATCCCCGTCGACGCCGGACCGATCGGGATGATCTACCGCGCCGATCTCTACGAGGAGCACGGGCTGGAACCTGCGACCACGTGGGAGGAGTACCGCGCCAACGCGGAGGCACTCCAGGAGGCTAACCCCGACCTCTACCTGTCGGACTTCCAGGTCGGCAACGCCTCCAACCTCGTCGGGCTGATCCAACAAGCAGGTGGCGCGCCCTACGGCTACGACTTCTCCGCACCCGAGGAGGTCGTCATCGACTTCGACAACGAGATCACCCGCCAGGTGCTGAACTACTGGGGAGACATGATCGCCGACGGGCTGATCGACGACGCCCCGTACCACTCGACCGAGTGGGACAGCGGGATCGCTGCCGGGACGTACCTGACGACGATCGAGGCGGCGTGGCGCCCTGGCTACCTCGGCAACATCGCGGCGGAGACGTCGGGAAGCTGGGCGGTCGCGCCGATGCCGCAGTGGACCGCCGGCGACAACCTGCAGGGCAACCACGGTGGCTCGACCTTCGCCGTCACGAGCCAGAGTCAGTCCCCGGAAGCCGCCGCCCAGGTCGCGATCGAGATCTTCGGCTCCGAGGAGCCGTGGGAAGTCGGCATCGACAAGGCCTTCCTGTTCCCTGTGTTCAACCCCGTCGCGGAGGCGCCCGATTTCCTGGAGCGACCGTACGAATTCTTCGGCGGCCAGCCGGTCAACGAGATCTTCGTCCCCGCAGCCCAGGCCGTTAGCCCACTCGAGTTCACCCCGTTTGACTCGTTCGCCAAGTCGACGATCAACGAGCAGGTCGCCTCGGCAGTCGCCGGTGAGCAGACGATGGACGAAGCGGCGGCGTCGATCCAGCAGATCCTCGTCGACTACGCCGAGTCCGTCGGGATGACCGTCACCGAGGGCTGAGCCCACGCACGAGGCCGGCGCCCTCCACTCCTGAGGGCGCCGGCCACGATCAGGAAGAGTCACCATGAGCCAGACCGCCGCGGAGACGCAGGTGGCGCCCGTCCGTGCCCGATCAGGCTCGTTGCGGGGCCAGGAGGCCCGACGCGGCCGCGTGGGCTGGCTGCTGCTGGCGCCGTTCGCGGTGGCGTTCGTCGCTCTGCTCGTCGTCCCGCTCGGCTACGCGCTGTGGCTCAGTCTGCACGCGCGGTCGATCACGGGTGCCCAGCGCTGGGCGGGCCTCGAGAACTACGTGCGGGTCTTCGGCGACGAGTCGTTCATCACCGGGCTGAAGCGAGTGCTCTGGTTCGGCGTGCTACAGGCGCCGCTGATGCTGGTGCTGGCGCTCGTGCTGGCCATGATGCTGGACGCCGTCACCAGTCGGCTCTCGCGCCTGGCTCGCCTCGTCGCCTTCATGCCGTACGCCGTTCCTGCCGTGATCGGTGTCCTGATGTGGGGGTTCCTGTACAGCCCGCAGATGGGCCCGGCGGCCATCCTCACGCAACTGATGGGTGAGGCAGCGCCGGATCTGCTCGGCAAGAGTTGGGTGCTGTACTCGCTGGTCAACGTCCTCACGTGGCAGATGACCGGCTACAACATGATCATTATCTACTCGGCACTGCAGGGGCTGCCGAGGGAGATCTACGAGGCCGCGCGCCTCGACGGAGCCGGCGGCTGGTCGCTGGCGATGCGGATCAAGCTGCCCCTCGTGGCACCCGCTGTCGTGCTGTCCACGATCTTCACGATCATCGCCACGCTGCAGATCTTCTCCGAGCCCAAGGTGATGCAGTCGACCCGACCCGACGCCGTCCCAGCCGACTTCACGCCCAACATGTACGCCTATAACCAAGCCTTCTCGTATGGGCAGTTCAACTATTCCGCGACCATCTCGTTCGTGCTCGGCCTTGTCATCATTCTGGGCTCGTACATCTTCCTGTTCGCCACGCGCCGTCGGAGTGGGCTCAATGACTGATCTCGTATCCCGCCGTCGAGTTCCGATGACCCCGGGGCGGGTAGCTGTCGCGGCCGCGTTCGTGGTCTCGATCATCTACTTCTTCCTGCCGTTCTGGTGGATCGTCGTCGCGAGCACCAAGACCACCAGTGAGATGTTCACCAGCCATTCTCTGTGGTTCACTGATTCGTTCGCCCTCTTCGAGAACCTGCAGCGGACCTTCAGCTACCAGGGCGGCATCTTCTTCACCTGGATCGGCAACACGGTGCTGTACTCGGTGACGTCGGCGTTGGGGGCGACCGCGCTCGCCACCGCGGCGGGCTACGCATTCGCGAAGTACCGCTTCCGTGGCAAGAAGATCGCGTTCTCCGTGCTGTTGGGCGCCGTGATGATCCCGAACACCGTGCTGGTGCTTCCCACGTACATGATCATGTCGAGCATCGGGCTGGTGAACACCGTGTGGGCGGTCATCATCCCCGGAATGCTGAACCCGCTCGGTGTCTACTTGATCCGGATCTACGGGCAGGACTCCGTGCCGAACGAGGTCATGGAGTCGGCTCGCATCGACGGCGCTGGTGAGCTCCGGATATTCGCCGGCATCTCCCTGCCGATGTTGCGTCCTGCGATCGCGACGGTGCTGCTGTTCTCGCTGGTGGCGAGCTGGAACAACTTCTTCCTGCCGCTGGTCATGATCTCCGACAACTCGCTCTATCCGCTCACCGTCGGGCTCAACAACTGGCGTGCGCTGGCGACCATCGACGGCAGCGCTGGGCAGGATCTCTACCCGATGCTGATCACGGGGTCTCTGCTTGCCGTCGTGCCGCTGATCGCTGCCTTTCTCGCGATGCAACGACAGTGGCAGAGCGGGCTCGCCCTGGGTGCGGTCAAGTAGCACTGGCTCACGTAGCACCGGCGCCGGGCGCCCATCGGAGAACCCTCTAGAACCGCCTGGCGAGTGGCCCATGGGCGGGGCAGCAAGGTAGCGAGTCCTCGCCCTGCGCTTCCCATGACGTCCATGCATCTGGTACAAACGTTTGCGTGAATCACTCGACAACGGCACCCGTACCACCGGAGCCCGCGCACGGCGGCCTCGACAAGCGTCGCGACCTCCTGACCGGCGACGTCATCGGGACCGCCCGAGTCGGTGGCGCAGCTGAGGCGGCTGAGGCGGTCGACCGCGCTCACGCGGCTTTCGCACGCAGCCTTCCAGCGGACGTGCGCTCGCGGGTCCTCGCGCGGACGGCGGAGCTGATGGAGCAGGCAGCGGAGGAACTCGCGGTCCTGATCCGGCGGGAGGTGGGCAAGCCCGCCGCAGCCGCCGCCACCGAGGTTGCGCGGGCGATCACGACCACGCGCTACGCGAGTGAGGAAGCCCGCAGGCTCCCGGGTGAGCGGGTCCCGCTGGAAGCGACAGCGGCTGGTGCTGGAGTGCTTGCCGTGACTGTTCCGGAGCCGCGCGGCGGGGTCGCCGCCATCACGCCCTTCAACTTCCCGGTCAACCTGGTCATGCACAAGGTGGCCCCCGCGCTCGCTGCCGGCTGCCCGGTGGTGCTGAAACCGTCAGAGAAGGCGCCATTGAGCTCGCTCCGCATCGCCGAGCTGCTCGCCGAGGCCGGGCTCCCCGATGGCTGGCTGGAGATCGTGCATGGACCGCCCGAGCCGATCGTGGACAGCTGGCTGGCCGATGACCGGGTCGCGGTCCTCACGTTCACCGGATCCGCGGCTGTGGGGTGGGATCTGAAGGCTCGCTCGCCACGCAAGGCGCACATCCTCGAGCTCGGCTCCACGTCCGCGATGTATGTGAGTCGCGAGGCGGACCTCGACCTGGCCCGTCGAGATGCTGTGGCGGCAGGTTTCGGCTACGCCGGGCAGGCATGCATCTCGCTGCAGCGGCTCTACCTCGACGACGCCATCGCCGACGAGTTCCTCGAGGGGCTGGCCAGCGACGTCACCGCACTGCCGGCAGGCGACCCAGCCGATCCCACCGTGGTGGTCGGCCCGCTCATCACCCAGCCCGCCGCTCTACGGGTCGAGTCGTGGATCCACGAGGCGCAAGCCCGAGGAGCGACCGTCCTTGCCGGCGGCGAGCGGACGGGCTCGCTCGTGACCCCGACGCTCATGCTCGGCGCCCAGCCCGACGACAAACTGATGTCCGAGGAGGTCTTCGGGCCGGTGATCTCGGCAGCCCGGGTCAGCGGCACGGACGAAGCCATCGAGCGGATCAACGACAGCCGGTTCGGACTCAACACCTCGATCTACACACGGGATCTCAGGGCGGCCATGAGGTTCGCCGAGCAGGTCCGCAGCGGCACGGTGCTGGTCAACATGCCGCCGTCGTTCCGTGCCGACCACATGCCCTACGGCGGTGTCGGCGACTCCGGTCAGGGCCGCGAAGGTGTCCGGTACACGATCGCCGAGATGGTCGAGATGAAGCTCGTGCTGCTCAGTCCGGGCGGCGCATGGGAGGAGAAGCGATGACGCTGGGGACATCCGGGATCGAGATCGGCACGATCGGTCTAGGAACGTGGGCGATGGGAGGCGGCGACTGGGTGTCGGCCTGGGGAGCGCAGGACGACCGCGAGTCGGTCGCGACCATCCGAGCCGCTGTCGAGGCCGGCATCGACTGGATCGACACCGCCGCCGTCTACGGCTTCGGCCACGCCGAGGAGGTGGTGGCCGAGGCGATGCGCGGTATCCCAGAAGGCGATCGCCCGATCGTTGCCACGAAGGGTGGCATGGTCTGGAACCCGACCGACCGGCGGGCACCATCGCGACGTGTCGCCGATGCCGCCGCCCTTCGCGGCCAGGTCGAGGACTCGCTGCAGCGCCTCGACGTCGACGTCATCGACATCTACTTCATCCACTGGCCCGCCACGGTAGAGCCCGTCGAGGAGTACTGGGCCACGATGCTGGAGTTGAAGGATTCCGGCAAGGTCCGCGCGATCGGGCTCTCCAACCACGACGTCGCCAGCCTTCAGATGGCGCAGAATCTCGGCGCGGTCGACGTCGTGCAGCCGCAGTTCTCCGCCGTCGTGCCACAAGCCGCACACGAGGTGCTGCCCTGGGCGCGGGACCACGGCGTCGGTGTGGTCGGTTACAGCCCTATGGGATCCGGACTCCTGACCGGCGCCTTCACGGCTGAGCGCGTGGCGGGCCTCGCCGAGGACGACTGGCGGCGCCGCAGCCCGCTGTTCACCGATCAGCTCGAGACGAACCTCCGCATCGCCGAGGCGATGGCTCAGGTTGCGCACTCACGAAGCACGACGACGGCGGCCGTCGCCGTCGCATGGACGCTTGGTTTCCAGGGCCTCACCTCGGCGATCGTCGGAGCGCGTCGGCCCCAGCAGCTCGCCGACTGGATCGATGCCCGCACCCTGCGCCTCACCGACGCCGAGTATGCGACGATCGCCGCTGCCGGCGCGCCCTTGCCCACCACATGACCGATCACGTCATCGGCATCGACAGCGGCAGCAGCACCGTCAAGGTGACATTGCACGACGTCGATGGAACCTTGCTGGCCGCCGCTGCCGAGCCGACGCCCGTCAGCCATCCCTGGCCCGGCTCCGTCGAGCGCCACCCTCTCGCTCACTGGGCCGCGGTCGTGCGTGGTGTCAGCCGACTGCTCCACGACTCCGGCACCAAGCCGGAGGCCGTCGTGGCGATCGGGTTGGCCGGGCACGGCGATGGTGTCCATCTCGTCGATGCGCAGGGTGAGCCGGTCGGGCCAGCCTTGCTGTCGCAGGACACCCGCGCCGGCGGCGTGATCGAGCGCTGGGATGACGATGGAACGCTCGCGGCGCTCCGCGAGATCACCGGCCAGGTGCCGTTTCCGGGGTCACAGGCGCCGCTGCTGCGCTGGCTCGACGACCACGATCCCGACCGGCTCGTTCGAGCCCGCTGGGTGTTGGCCGCCAAGGACTGGCTGAGGCTGCGGATGACCGGCGAAGTCGCCACGGACAGGACCGACGCCGGCGGATCGTTCGCCGACCTCGACGACCACGCGTACTCGGCTGCAGCGCTCGAGGTCACCGGCCTGGGACACCTCGCGCACCTGCTGCCGCCCGCGCTCGAGCCGACAGCGGTGGCCGGCCATCTGCTCCCCGCCGCTGCCACGGAGCTGGGGCTGCAGCCAGGCCTCCCGGTGAGTACCGGGCTCCACGACGTCGCAGCGACCGTGCTCGGATCCGTGGGAGCCGCACCCGGCCAGCTGTGCGTGATCGCGGGCACCTTCGGCGTCAATGTGGTGCTGGTGGAGCATCCCGTGCGGGCGCCACTGCTCAATACACGCCCCGGCCCGTTCCCCGGTACCTGGACCGTGCGCCGCACCGCCCGTGGATCTGGCGCCAGCGTGGCGTGGGCGGCTCAGGCGCTGCTGGGCGAGGGAGGCAGCGCTCGTGACGCGCTCGACGTGGCGTTCGGACACGAACCCGCGCACGACCCGCCGCTCTTCGTCCCGTTCGTGTTCGGCGGGACCGGCGACCAGCCCGGGCATGGCTCCTTTCTCGACCTGCACAGCTGGCACGGTCGCGAGGAGATGCTCCGCGGCGTCGTCGAGTGCGTGGCGTTCAACCACTGCCACGACGTCGCGATCATCCGCGAGGTTGTCAGCGCCGGCTCGGTGCATCTCGCGGGCGGCCTCACGCGAGATACCCGTTGGAACCAGCTACTGGCCGACGCACTCGAAGAGGACGTCACGTGCGCCCCCGGCGACGACGCCGGCGCGCGGGGGGCTGCGGCGACAGCGGTCGTGGTCTCCGGTCACTACCCCGACCTGGCCTCCGCCGCGGAACCCTTCCGAGCCCCGGCACAGCGCATCGAGCCACGTGCCAGCAACTCTCGGCTTCGCCGCAACCTCAACCGCTACCGAGAGGCGCTGGCCGCAGCGGCAGTCGCACGGCCGGCGCCACCCCGAACACCTTTGGTGCCCCCGATCCGCCAAGGACTGGAGATCTGATGAACGACATCGAGCTCGTCATCGCCGACCCGTTGATGCCCGCCGAGCAGTTGGCAGCCCCGGCCCGCGACGTGCTCGGGTCGCGGTTCGAGGTTCGCGTCGCCTCGTGGGTGGCGTCGTTGCCCGAGGCGATCTCGATGAACCGGACGATCGAGGCAGAGGGGCCCGCCGCCGTCGACGTCACGCTGGACAGCGACGCCGACGACGGTCGCGTGGTCGCGATCATCACCCAGTTCTTCCCACTCGCCCGCGACCTTCTCGACCGTTGGCCCCGCCTGCGCGCCGTGGCAACGATGCGCGCTGGGACCGAGAACATCGACCAGGAGGCGCTGGCGCAGCGTGGCATCGCATTCGCGGCCAACGCGGGTCGCAACGCCAACGCCGTCGCGGAGATGACCGTCGCCCTGATGCTTGCGACGCTACGTGACGTGGGGGAGGGACACCGCCAGGTTCGCGACGGTCAGTGGCGGCCACAGCCGCTGCCGCTGGGTCTTCGTGAACTCGCTGGGCGGCGACTGGGACTCGTCGGGTACGGCGCCGTCGGGCGGTTCGTGCAGCGTCGGCTGGCCGGCTTCGATCTCGAGGTGGTCGTTGCCGACCCGTACCTCGACCCCGCCCAGTTGTCTGGCGCGTCCCTGGTGCCGCTCGATGATCTCGTGGCGACGGCGGACGTGGTCTCGCTGCACGCCCGCACCACCCCGCAGACCCGGGGCTTGATCGGCGCCGCACAACTCGCCGCCATGGGCAGCGAGTCGATCCTCGTCAACACCGCTCGCGCCGACCTGGTCGACGAGCCTGCGCTGGTGCGTGAACTGCAGAGCGGTGGCATCAGCGGCGCCGGGCTCGACGTGTTCTCGGTCGAGCCGCTTCCGGCGGATCACCCGCTGCGCAGCATCCGCGGTGTCGTGCTCTCGCCACATCTCGCGGGCGCCACGGTCGAATCGCGCTCGCGCGCCCCGCACCTCGTGGCGAGGAACCTCGCGCGCCTCCTGGACGAGCAGATCTCTGGTGACGAAGGCGAAGAACCCTAGGCGAGCGCCGCCGTCGACCCGCGATCGATGATGTCGCTCGGGCTCGCGACGATCACATCATGCGCCGGCGTGTCGTCCACCCAGTCCAGCAATGCCGTGGCTGCTTGGCGGCCGAGCTCGCGCTGGTCGAGGTAGACGGTCGTGAGTGGCGGGGTGGTGTGGGCCGCGAGCGGGTGCTCGTCGATCGCGATGACGCTGACGTCGTCGGGGATCGAGAGGCCCTTCTCGTGCAGGGCGCTGAGGGCGCCGATCGCCTGCACCAGCGAGTCCACGGCGAGCGCCGTGGGGCGCCGGCGGCCCGAGATCAACGTCGCAGCCGCGGCGTGACCGCCCTCGATGCTCCAGCCGCCGTCGGCGCGACGCCCGCGCCCGAGCGACAGCCCGTGAGCCGCCAGCGCGGCGTCGAACCCCACCTTGCGACGCTGGGCCGTGTCGGTGGAGAGGGCACCGCTGACATGGGCGATGTCCCGGTGTCCCAGCCCGACCAGGTGATCGACCATCGCGGCGGCATTGTTCTCCTCGTCGAAGAGGACCGAGGCCGAGGCGCCGGGAATGCCGCGCTGCACGAACACACTCGGAAGCCTGATGTCATCGAGCCACGCCTGCAGCGCGGTGTCGCTGCTCTCGGCGTGGGCCACCAGGACGCCGTCGACGCGCCCGGCGAGCGCCGCGAGCCGATCGATGCGCTCGGGTGCTGAGGAGCCGATCTCGGAGATCAGGAGCGTGACGCCCGCTTCCTCGCATGCCTCCTGAACCCCACGGAGAACGGCCGTGAAGCCGAAGTTGTCCAGATCCGGGACCAGCATGGCGATGCTGTCCTGCCGGCCGAGCCGCAGCGCGCGGGCCTGCGCGTTGACGCGGTACCCGAGTTCCTCGGCGGCCGCGATCACCCGTGCACGGGTCTCAGGTCGGTAGCTGGCAGCCCGATCGTCGCGCAGCAGGCGCGACACCGTGGACAGGTCGACCCCTGCGACCTTCGCGACATCCATCAAGGTCACTCGTCGGCGGGGTGGCGCTTGCGGAGACGGGTCGGTGCGAGCCATGGCCCCCATTGTTGCGCTCCTGGTCTGGTGCTCGGACGTTGTTCACGCTAGGCTCCATACAAACGTTTGCGTGATGGAGGTAATCGAGTGACCGTCGATGTTCTGTCCCTGCCGCGAGGTGGCTTCGCCATGCTCGCGCTCGATCAGCGAGAGTCCATGCGTGACCTGTTGGCCACCTCGTCCGATGCCGATCTGCGGGAGTTCAAGCGCCGTGCGGCCCAGACGCTGGCGCCGCATGTCTCGGCGATCCTGCTCGATCGGCTCTACGGGGTCGACGGTCGGCCGCCGTGGATCGACTCCGTGCCATTGATCCTGGCGGCGGACCACTTCGAGCAGGCTCCCGGGCAGCCGGTCGCGGCCAGCACGCTGGACCGGCAGGTGACCCCGGCGCTCGTCGCCGATGTCGGCGCCTCGGCCCTCAAGTTCCTTCAGCTCTGGAGCCGAGACGACGACGCGCAGCAGCGTCGCGATCTCGCCGCCTCTTTCGTAGCGCTCGCGGCCGAGTGCGGCGTGCCGGCGGTACTCGAAGGCATCGTGCGCCCCGGTGCAGACGGCTGGCGTGATCGCAGCGACCGTGACGCCGCCATCATCGAGGCTGCCGCCGAGCTGACCCAGGTTGGCCCCGACCTCTACAAGGCGGAGGTGCCCGGCGATGCCGCCGACCCGGCCTCGGTGACCGCGCTCGCCCGGCAGGTGACCGACGCCAGCCGTAGCCCGTGGGTGATCTTGTCCAACGGCGTCGAGCCCGATCTGTTCCCCGATGCGGTCGAGGCATCCGCTCGTGGTGGCGCTTCCGGGTTCCTCGCGGGCCGCGCGGTCTGGACCGCGGCAGCCCGGAGTGCCGACCCCGCCGAGGCGTTGCGCACCGACGCCGTGGCTCGCGTGTGCGCGATGACCGAACGGCTCAACGCCGGCCGAGCCGCCGGCAACTGAGAAGCGCGGCCCGATCAGTCGGGTCTTGACACCGAAACCCTTGGTGCAGATACTTGTGCAAACGTTGGTACAAACGTTGGCACGACCTGCACTCGACCAATGGAGGAAGAGAGTTGGCACAGATCACCGTCACCACGGACCGCGTCATCGGGCAGGTGGACCGCCGAATCTTCGGCGGATTCATCGAGAACGAGGGGCGCGCCATCGACGGCGGCGTCTACGAGCCCGGATCGCCCTTCGCCGACGAGTCCGGCGTCCGCACCGACACCCGTGACGCGATCGCCGGGCTGTCGATGCCGGTGCTGCGCTGGCCGGGCGGCAACTTCGTGAGCGCCTACCACTGGGTGGACGGCGTCGGCCCACGTGAGGCGCGCCCCAGTCGCTGGGACCCGGCCTGGGGCGCCGTCGAGCGCAACCAGTTCGGCACCGACGAGTTCATGACCTACTGCGCCGACCTCGGCACCGAGCCGTACCTCTGCTTCAACATGGGCACGGGCACCCTCGACGAGGCGATGGCCTGGCTCGAGTACTGCAACGGCACCGAGGACACCCACTGGGCCAACCTCCGCCGCCAGCACGGCCGCGAGGAGCCGTACGGCGTCACGTACTGGGGTCTGGGCAATGAGATGTGGGGCGACTTCCAGATCGGCCATCTGACCGCACAGGAGTACGCGGCGAAAGCCAAGCGCTGGGCCCTGGCGCTCAAGCGTGTGGACCCGACGATCCAGCTGGTCGCCTGTGGCCGGGACGGACTGCAGGCGGACTGGGACGCCGTGGTGATCGAGGCGCTCGTCAAATACGTCGACTGGTACTCGATGCACATCTACACCGGCTCGGACGATCACTGGAGCAACGTGCTGCAGGTGCACCAGGTGGATCGCGCACTGGACTATGCGGGCGCGCTGATCGCGGGGGCGCGGTACCGGCAGGGCGTCGAACATCCCGTCCACATCACCTACGACGAGTGGAACACCTGGTTCGCCACCCGCAACGATCGGCGTCGCGGGGAGTTGGTGCAGGAGCGTCACACGCTCTCCGACGCGCTGGCCGTGGCCACCTACCTCAACATCTTCGTGCGGCGTTCCGACGTCGTGAAGATGGCGAACCTCGCGCAGGTGGTGAACGTCCTCGCCCCGATCGTGACCGGGCCCGACGGCGTCCTCAAGCAGGCGATCTACCACCCGTTCGCGATCGCCGCGGCTCACACGCAAGATCTCGCCGTCGATACCTACGTCGAGTGCCCCAGCTACGCGCACACCGTGGAGCACAACGATCGGTGGAAGCACACGGTCAGCGACCTCGGACCGTTCCCCGTGCTCGACGTGGCCGCCACCAGGTCCGCGGACGGCACCCGGCTCGTCGTGAGTGTGATCAACCGGGATCCCGAGTCAGAGCATCGGATCTCGCTCGTGCTCGCCGATACCGCGCTCGCCGGCAACGTCACGGTCCGCACCATCTCCGGGCCGCATCCTTTGGCGACGAACGAGTGGGACGCGCCGGACGTCGTCGGGGTCCAGGAATCTGCGCTCGACGGCTCCGGGAACGCGCTGGAGCTCACGGTCGGAGCCTGCTCGTATGTGCAGATCGACGCACCGATCGGGGCACATCGTGACTAGGCAGCTGACGCGACGCGGCCTCCTCGGTGCGGCCGGGGTAGCTGCAGCCGCGGCAATCGCGGGGTGCTCGCCGATGCAGCGAGCGGCGGTGGCCGGGACGGGGCTCCCCGCCGACCTCGTGACCTTCTGGAACTTCTTCGGCGGTGGCGACGGCGCTCGCATGACGGAGATGGTCGCCGACTACCAGGCGACCTACCCGGACATCCCGCTTCGTTCCACGACCTTGACCTGGGGCAACCCGTTCTACACCAAGCTGGCGCTCGGGACCCTGTCGCGACAGCCCCCGCTGGTGGCGTCCTGCCACGTCGACCGACTCGTCACCCCGGTGGACACCGGACTGCTGCGGCCGTTCGACGTCGCGGAACTCGCTGAGTGGGGAATCACGGAAGACAAGTTCTTCCCTCGCGCGTGGGAGGCGTCGCACCGCAACGGCCAGCTCTGGGCCATCCCGCTCGACTACCACCCGTTGGCGGTGTACTACAACAAGCCGATCGCACAGGAGGCGGGCCTGCTTGCGCCGGACGGCACTCTCGCGGAGCCGGTCGGCACCCAGGGCTTCGAGGACATGCTGGCCGCCGCCAAAGAGGTGATGGGCGAGCCGTCGTCGGGCTTCATGGGTGACGCGGCTGGGCACTACCGCGTCTTCTACAGCCTTCACACCCAGGCCGGCGGCGAGATGGTGCGTGACGACGGACGCACCGCCGTGCTGACCAAGGACGTCTTCATGGAGGTCGTGTCGTGGATGCGCTCACTGACCCACGAGAAGGAGCTCTTGGTTCGCACGATCGACGGCGGCGGCGCCATCGCGAACTTCGTCAACAACCGCTTCGCGTTCTTCCTGTCGGGTGGTTGGGAGCGGCCGACGTTCGTCGACGCCGGGGTCGACTTCGGGATCCACAGCTGGCCGAAGGTCTACGACAGCCACGTGGCGTGGGACGGCACCCACAGCTTCGTCATCCCCACCTACGACGAGAACCCTGATCGCATTGCCTCGGCCCTGCACTTCATCAGCGGCATGCTCGAGCGCTCGGCGACGTGGGTGGAGGGTGGGCACCTGTCGACGTGGTTGCCGGTGCAGGACTCACCCGAGACGCAGAGCATCGTGCCGCACTACGAGAACCTGCCCGCCGATGGCACGCTCTACGACCCGCAGGCCTGGTACGCGGGCTCGGGCGGCAATCTGCAGACCGTGATCGGCCAGCCGCTTGCGGCCTGCACCCAAGGCCACATCAGCGTGGAGGACGCCTACGACCAGGCGTTCGCCGGCCTGCGCGAGCTCGCAGCGACAGAGCCCCCCAAGTAGTCGTCCGGAGACCTTCGTGAACCCGTTCGACGACGACGTCGAGGAGACGTCATGACCACCACTACGAGCGCTGCGAGGCTGCGGCGCCCTGCCGCGCGCAAGACCGCACGCGCCAACACTGTGCGAGGACTGCTGCTGCTGGCGCCGTTCCTCGTGCTCTACCTGGCGTTCGTGGGCGTCCCCGCCGCCTACGGCGTCTGGCTGTCCTTCACCGACTCGGGATTGATGGGCGGCGGACTCGGCGAATGGGTCGGCTGGGGCAACTACCGGGAGGTGCTGGAGAACCCGCAGTTCTGGGGCTCGGTGCGCAACACCCTGTGGTTCCTCGTGCTGACGACTCCGCCCGCCGTGGTCCTGGCACTGATCCTCGCGGTGCTGACCAACCGAATGCGGCGCTGGCGCTGGTTCCCGCGCGTGGCGTTCTTCGCGCCCTACGTGATGCCGGTGTCGGTGCTGGCGCTGGTGTGGACGTGGGTGTACTCGCCGGCGCTCGGACTGCTGACCAGCGTGACCGAGTCCGTGTTCGGGTCCTCACCGGCCTGGCTCAGTGACCCGGACTGGGCGATGATCTCGATCGCGATCGCCTCCATCTGGGGTTCGCTCGGCTTCACGTTCGTGCTGTACACGGCGGGCCTGCAGGAGATCCCCACCGAGTTGTACGACGCCGCCACGGTCGACGGTGCCACCGGGTGGCAGCAAACCTGGCGCATCACGTTGCCGCTGCTGCGACGGACCACGCTGCT
>NZ_JBMDXJ010000307.1:0-9168 GCF_048594945.1 Pseudactinotalea sp.
TGCCGAGTACGGTGCCGACCCAGCTCGTGAAACCGCGGATCCCGGCCATCGTCCGACCCTACGCTCCCGGCCGCGGCGCCGGGGCTGTCCAGCCGCGCCAGAGCGCGAGAATCCTGACCACCACGATGGCGGCAGCCGCGAGCACCACGGGCCAGACGCCGTCGACGATCTCGGCGACAGCCGCGAGCAGCGCGCAGCCGAGCACGGCCGGCACCACGTACAGCTTGGTGTCGCGGCGGAGCACGGAGGGGATCTCGCCGGCGAGGACATCGCGCAGCACTCCGCCTGCCACGCCACCCATCACGCCGATCAGCACCGACTCCAGCGGGCCGAGGCCCTTCTCGAGCGCGATCGTGGTCGAGGTCGCGCAGAACACGCCGAGCCCAACGGCGTCGCACACGAGCACCGCCCGCCGCAGCCGCTGCACCGCGCCGTGGAAGAAGAACACGATGGTGGTGGCCGCGACGATCAGCAGCCACCACCACGACGTGCGCAGCGCGGCGGGTGGCAGGTCCAGCAGCAGATCCCGCGCAAGCCCGCCACCGACGGCGGTGAGCGAGCCGAGCACGAACATCCCCACCACGTCCATCTGCTTGCGGACCGCCATGAGGGCGCCCGAGAGCGCGAACGCGAGGATGCCGATCGCCGTCAGCGCGGTCAGTGCCGTGGTCACGGTCCCAGTGTGGTCGACGAGGTAGCGCGGCAGCGCGAGACTGGTGCTGTGACGGAGAGAGTACGGACCGCGGTGGTTGCGGGCGCTGGGATCGGGGGTCTCGCGTCGGCACTCGGTCTCGCGCGTGAGGGCTGGCAGGTAACAGTGCTGGAGCGGGCGTCCGAGGTCGGCGAGGTCGGCGCCGGGGTAGCGCTCGCCCGGAACGGGATCGCCTCGCTGCAGGCGCTCGGGTTCGCCGATGCTGCGATCCAGGAGGTAGGCGTGCCCACGCGGGCGGGCGGCACGTTCGACCAGCACGGCTACCCGATCCTGGCGATCGCCCCCGACGTGGAGGGCGTCACGATGCGTGGCGTCCACCGGCCTCGGCTGCACGAAGCGCTGCTGGACCGGGCGCGCGCCGCAGGCGTCGAGGTGATGACAGGTGCCGAGGTGACTGGGATCGTCCCGGGCGCCCCCGACGGCGCGGATGCGGTCGTCACAGCGGCGGGAATCGAGCACCGAGCGGACCTGGTGGTTGCCGCCGATGGCGTCCACAGCGCTGTGCGCACCGCACTCGCGCCGCGCCCGGTGCCGGTCTACTCCGGGTACTCGAGCTGGCGCGCAGTGCTCCGGCACGAGCTCGAGCCGAGCGTGCTGACGCAGTACTGGGGACCGCGCGCCGAGTTCGGCACGATGCCGGTGGGCCACGGCCTCACCTACTGGTACGGCTACGTGCGGCTGCCGCAGGGCACCCGCTATCTGGACGAGCACCTGGCGGCCCGCGAACGCTTCGACGACTGGGCCCAGCCGGTGCGGGGCCTGATCGACGCGACGCCCGCCGACGCGGTCATCCGCCACGACGTTGTCCACCTGCCCGGTGGCATGCGGCGCTACCACGTGGGGCGGGTCGTGTTCGTGGGGGACGCCGCGCACGCGATGTTGCCGACGATGGGTCAAGGTGCTGCGTCGGCGCTGGAGGACGGGATCTGCGTCGGGCGATTGCTTGGGGCACAGGTCAGGGCAGGGGCCGACGTGGGCGAGGCGCTCGCGCAGTACGACGCCGCGCGCCGGCCTCGCTGCCGCTCCATCGCACGGGCTGCAACCGCGTCGGCGCTCGGCGGCGCACACCTGGGTCCGGCGCTGCAGGGCGTGCGCAATGCGCTGATGCGCCTGACGCCGAGCGCGGCCATCAGCCGGGGTGCGGACGCTGTCATGGGCTGGCAACCGCCCACCTGAGCGTCCTCGGTGCGGTGACCGGGCACACATCGGGCACGACGGCGGTGCCTGATCGGGCATGACTCGCGCCATCGGCGTGGGCTCGCTAGAGCGGCCTCTTTGGCACATTTCCGGCGATACGCGGGCTTGTGAACGTTGACATCGGATCAGCGAGGCGAGCCCGACCGCCTGCGTGAATGCCCGATTCGCGTCAGAATCGGGCATCCAATGGGGGCAAATCCCACTTGGGACCTGGCGCTGCCGCCACTAGACAAGTGTCAGGCGCCGACGCCCTCGAGATCCCCGACGAAGTGGAGGCCACGATGCCTGATCACGCCGGAGACGCTCGCCGTGCTGCGATCCTCACCCAGGCTCGCGACGAGGGCTCGGTCTCCGTCACCGAGCTCGCGCGCGCCCTGCAGGTCGCCACCGAGACCGTGCGCCGCGACCTCAAGGCGCTGGTCGACGCCGGCCTGGTCCGCCGCACCCACGGCGGCGCGCGGCCGGTCGAGGGGGCCGGCTTCGAGTCCGAGCTCGCCCACAGAGCCACGTCGATGCTCCCGGAGAAGCAGCGGATCGCCGATGCAGCGATCGAGGAGCTCGGCAACGCGGAGTCGGTCTACATCGATGAAGGGTTCACCCCCGACCTCGTGGCGCGCGGGCTCGGCCGTATCAGCCGCCCGCTGGCGGTCCTCACCAACTCCCTGGCGGCTGCCCAGCACGTGAGCGAGTTCGCGCAGCACACCGTGTACATCGTGGGCGGTCGCGTGCGCGGGCGCACGCAGGCGACGGTGGACGAGTGGGCGCAACGCATGCTCGCCGAGTTCACGCTCGACGTCGCGGTCATGGGCGCCAACGGCGTGAACCAGGAGCGCGGGCTCTCCACCCCGGACCCGGTGGTGGCAGCCGTCAAGCGTGCGGCGGTGGCGGCGGCACGGCGCCGAATCTTCGTGGGCATCCACACCAAGTTCGGTGTGCGCAGCTTCGCCCACTTCGCTGACATCGCCGACTTCGAGGTGATGGTGACCGACACCGGCCTCAGCAACCACGTGGCACACCGGCTCAGCGCGCTCGGACCGCGAGTGATCCGCGTCTGAAGGAGAACTGAAGCAGACATAGTCCGACCCCATCCGAGTTCCAGACGAGAGAAACGAGGAGGCACCGCATGCCGAACCGATCGCACACCCGATGGCGCGCGCGACGACGCGCGGCCGTGGTCGCAGGTGTCGCTGTTGCCGCGCTCACCGCAGGCTGCACCGCCGGAGCCGGAGGCTTCGACAACTCCGGGCACTCCATCAACGTGCTCATGGTGAACAACCCGCAGATGATGGATCTGCAGGCCCTCACCGCCGAGCACTTCACCGCCGAGACGGGCATCACCGTGAACTTCACGGTGCTGCCCGAGAACGACCTGCGGGACAAGGCATCGTCGGAGTTCGCCAACCAGGCGGGCCAGTACGACATCGCGACGTTGTCCAACTTCGAGATCCCCATCTACGGCCGCAACGGCTGGCTCACGCCGCTGAACCAGTACACGGACGTCGACACCGAGTTCGACCAGTCCGACATCTTCCCGGCTGCTGCCGATGCGCTGAGTGTGGACGGCACGATCTACGGGGAACCCTTCTACGGCGAGTCCTCGTTCCTCATGTACCGCACCGACGTGTTCGACGAGGCGGGCATCGAGATGCCCGACCGCCCCACGTGGGACGAGGTCGCCGAGGCGGCCGCCACGGTGGACGAGACCAGATCCGACATGTCCGGCATCTGCCTGCGCGGCCAGCCCGGCTGGGGACAGGTGATCGCTCCGCTCACCACGGTGGTCAACACCTTCGGCGGCACGTGGTTCGAGGAGGACTGGACAGCGGGCGTCGACTCGCCGGAGTTCTCCGAGGCTGTGCAGTTCTATGTGGACCTCGTCCGTGAGCACGGCCAGGCCGGCGCTCCCAGCTCGGGCTTCACCGAGTGCCTCAACGCCATGATCGGCGGCCAGGTGTCGATGTGGTACGACGCCACCTCGGCAGCCGGCAGCCTCGAAGCTGAAGGCTCCCCGATCGCGGGCAACGTCGGTTACGCGCAGGCGCCGGTCATGGAGACCGACTCCGCGGGCTGGCTCTTCCTGTGGTCCTGGGCCATGCAGGCGCGGATCGCGGACGAGGACCCCGAGCGGGCCGCCGACGCGTGGGAGTTCATCTCCTGGGCGTCCTCGGCCGAGTACGAGGCGCTGGTGGGTGACGTGTACGGCTGGGAGCGTGCCCCTGCAGGCAAGCGCCAGTCCACGTACGACAACCCGGACTACCTCGACGCCGCGGGCGCGTTCGCCGAGGCCACCCGGACCGCGATCCTCGAGGCCGACCCCAACGACCCGGGTGTGCAGCCACGCCCGGCACCCGGGATCCAGTTCGTGGGGATCCCCGAGTTCACCGATCTGGGCACGAAGTTCAGCCAGTACGTCTCGAGCGCGATCGCGGGGAGAACCTCCGTGCCCGATGCCGTGTCCCAGGGCCAGACGCTCGCTGAACGGGTCGCCAACACCTACCGAGAAGACTGAGAGGGGGACGTCATGACCACAACCCCAGCACCCGCCGTCGAGAAGCCGGCTCCGACCATCCGAGCCTCACAGACCGACGCCCAGGGATACCCGACCGAGCCACGTGCCAAGTGGATGCGCAGGGCACCGCTGCTGCCTGCCCTCGTGTTCATGATCGTGGTGACGCAGCTTCCGTTCGTCGCCACGCTCGTGATCTCGTTCTTCCGGTGGGACGCGTTCCGCCCCGACGACCGCGGCTTCGCCGGCTTCCAGAACTACGTCAACGTGTTCGTGGACGCCGACATGCGGAACTCGGTGTTCACCACGATCACCCTCACGGTCAGCGTGGTCCTGCTGAGCCTGGTGCTCGGGCTCGGCGTCGCGTTGCTGCTCAACCGTAAGTTCTTCGGACGCGGGATCGTGCGCACGATGATCATCGCGCCGTTCCTCGTGGTCCCGGTCGCGGCCGCGCTGCTGTTCAAGCACGCGATCTACAACCCGACCTTCGGGCTCATCAATGGTGTGCTCGGCTGGTTCGGGATGGAGGGCGTGGACTGGATCACGCAGTTCCCGCTCGGCTCGATCATCTTCCAGCTCGTCTGGCAGTGGACGCCCTTCATGACGCTGATCCTGCTGGCCGGGCTGCAGTCCCGCGACCATGAGGTGCTCGAGGCTGCCGGCCTCGACGGTGCCAGCGCGTGGCAGACGTTCGTCTTCATGACGCTGCCGCACATGCGCCGCTACCTCGAGCTCGCCGGGCTCCTGGGCGCCATCTACATCGTGCAGAACTTCGACGCGGTGTTCACCATCACCTCGGGTTCGCTCGGCACGGCCAACCTGCCCTACACGATCTATCAGACCCTCTTCACCGCGCAGAACTACGGGCTGGCATCCGCACAGGGTGTGCTCGTGGTGATCGGCACGATCGTCGTCTCGACGTTCGCGCTGCGCTCGGTGTCGAGCCTGCTGAAGGAGGAGGCGTCACGATGACCGCCGTCGCCGCTGCACCCCGTACCCGCCGCGTCCGCGCGGCCACCGCACCTGGCCGTAGCCGGGAGTCCCGCGCCACCAGGATGGGCCTCGGGCTCGCCGCCTGGGCGGTGGGCCTGCTGTTCGCGCTGCCGCTCGTGTGGATGGTGCTGACCAGCTTCCACTCCGAGACGGACGCGGCCAGCCCCACCCCGCAGGTGTTCGCACCGCTCACGCTCGACGGCTATCGCTCGTTCTTCGGTGCCGAGTCCGGGGCGAACCCCTGGCCCACACTGATCAACTCGCTCTGGGCGGCGGGCATCAGCACCATCCTCGTGGTGCTGCTCGCCGTCCCTGCCGCCTACGCGCTGTCGGTGAAGCCTGTGCGCAAGTGGTCGGACGTGATGTTCTTCTTCCTCAGCACCAAGTTCCTGCCCGCGGTGGCGGGCCTGATGCCGCTGTACCTCATCGCCGGCCGGCTGCAGCTGTTGGACAACATCTGGTTCCTGCTGATCATCTACGCGGCGATGAACTTGCCGATCGCGGTGTGGATGCTGCGCTCGTTCCTCGTAGACATCCCGCCGGCGCTGTTCGAGGCAGCGTCGCTCGACGGTGCAGGCCGGGTGATGACCCTGCGGCGGATCATCCTCCCGATCATCTCGCCCGGGGTGGCCGCCACCGCGCTGATCTGCTTCATCTTCGCGTGGAACGAGATGCTGTTCGCGCGCGTGCTCACCGGCGTCACGGCCGGCACCGCACCGGTGTTCCTCACCGGCTTCGTGACATCGCAGGGGCAGTTCCTCGCCCAGGTGTGCGCGGCCGCGACCGTGGTCTCTCTGCCGGTGCTGATCGCAGGGTTCGCCGCGCAGGACAAACTGGTGCAAGGACTCTCGATGGGAGCAGTGAAGTGACCGACACCCCGATCGCACTCAACGCCGCGAACCTGGAGGCGATCGCCGCCCGCGGGGTGGCGGTGCCCGGCTACGACCGCAGCGCGGTCACGGCCGGCATCGTCCACCTGGGCGTGGGCGCCTTTCACCGCGTGCACCAGGCGGTCTACACCGACGACGTGCTTGCCGCCGGTGCGACCGACTGGGGCATCTGCGGCGTGGGCGTGCTGCCGCAGGACGCGCGGATGGCCGAGGTGCTGCGCTCCCAGGACCACCTGTACACGGTGATCGAGAAGGTGGGCGAGGACGTCTCGGCCCGCGTGATCGGGTCGATCGTCGACTATCTGCTCGCACCGGAGGACCCGGCGGCCGTGGTCGCCAAGATCGCTGACCCGGCTACCAAGGTCGTCTCGCTCACGATCACCGAGGGCGGCTACAGCGTCAACGAGGCCACCGGCTCGTTCGACCCCACGCCCGAGGTGCTGGCCGACCTCGAACCGGGTGCGACGCCGTCGACGGCCTTCGGACTCATCGTCGCCGGGCTCGCCCGGCGGCGTGAGAACGGGACCGGCCCGCTGACCGTGATGTCCTGCGACAACCTGCCCGGCAACGGGGACCTCGCCAAGCTCGCGTTCGGCGCCTTCGCCGAGCGGCTCGATGCCGAGCTGGGGACGTGGGTGCGTGAGGAGGTCGCGTTCCCCAACACGATGGTCGATCGGATCGCCCCTGTGACGACCGACGGCGACCGGTCCCTTCTCGAGGAGACGTTCGGAGTGGTGGATGGCTGGCCGGCCGTGTGTGAGCCGTTCAGCATGTGGGTGATCCAGGAGCGCTTCGTCGATGGCCGGCCGCCGTGGGAGGAGGTCGGCGCCGCGCTCGCCGACGACGTCCGCCCGTACGAGCTGATGAAGCTCGGGCTGCTCAACTCCTCGCACCAAGCCCTCGCGTACTTCGGGCACCTGCTCGGGCACACCTACGCCGACGAGGCCGCGACGGATCCGGACATCGCCGAGCTGGTCCGGCGCTATCTCGCCGAGGCCACACCGGCGATCCCTCGGGACGACGAGATGGACCTCGAGGGATTCCGCGACGAGTTGTTGCCACGGTTCTCGAACGCCGCGATCGGTGACACGGTGGCGCGGCTCGCGGCGTTCTCCTCGGACCGCATCCCGCAGTGGCTGGTGCCGGTGATCCGCACCAACCTCGCCGAGGACAGGCCGGTGACGTTCGCGGCGGCGATCGTGGCGAGCTGGGCGCGGTACGCCGAGGGCACGGGCGAGCAGGGAGAGCCGATCGAGGCGGTCGACCGGCGCTGGGACGAGCGGCACGCGGCAGCACTCGCGCAGGCCGACGATCCGCTCGCCTTCGTGCGTGAGTCGAGCATGTTCGGCGACCTCGCCGATCGGCCGGCGTTCACCGAGCCGTACCTCGCCGCGCTGTCGACCCTGCGCGCGCAGGGCGCACGCGCCACCCTGCGCAGCATCCTCTCCTGACCCGCCCAGAGGGCACAAACGTGTCCGCGGGGCTTGGCCGGCCATACCTCGCGGACACGTTTGTGCCCTTTGGGTGTGGTTTGGCTGAGATGGCGAGGGTAGGGGTGAGGGGGTCGGGGCGGGTAGGCTGGCGGCGTGATCGAATCGATTCATGGACTGCGGGGCATCGGCTTCGGCGGCGACTACAACCCGGAGCAGTGGCCCGACGAGGTGAGGCTGGCCGACGTCGGCCTGATGCGCGAGGCCGGTGTCACCGCGGTGAGCCTGGCGATCTTCGCGTGGGCGAGCATCGAGGTGCGCGAGGGCAGCTACGACTGGGCGTGGCTGGACGCCACCATGGACCGGCTGCACGAGGCGGGCATCCGCGTCTCGCTCGCCACAGCCACTGCGTCGCCGCCGCCGTGCCTGACGCGCAAGCACCCCGAGATCCTGCCCCGCACGGTCGACGGCACGCTGCTCTCGCCCGGCGCGCGGCAGGCCTACTCCGTGAGCTCGCCGATCTGGCGGGAGTACGCGGTGCGGATGGCGGTGGTGGTCGCCGAGCGGTACGCCGGTCACCCCGCGCTGGCGTTGTGGCACGTGGACAACGAGATCGGCTGCCATGTGCCGCACGACTACTCGGACAACGCGGCGACCGCGTTCCGCGCCTGGTTGCAGGATCGCTACGGCGACATCGACGCGCTCAACGCGGCGTGGGGCACGGCGTTCTGGTCCCAGCGGTACGGCGACTTCGCCGAGGTGCTGCCCCCGCGAGCGGCGCCGAGTCACTCCAACCCCACGCAGCAGCTCGACTTCGCGCGCTACAGCTCCGACGAGCTGCTCGCGTACTACGTGGAGCTGCGTGACGCGATCCGGCCGATCACGCCTGAGGTTCCGATCACCACGAACTTCATGTGCAGCACGGCCACGAAGTGGATGGACTACCGGCGCTGGGCGCGCGAGGTCGACGTCGTCGCCAACGACCACTACACGATCGCCGCCGACCCGGACCGGCACATCGAGCTGGCGCTGTCGGCGGACCTGACGCGCGGCGTCGCACAGGGGCGCCCGTGGCTGCTGATGGAGCACTCGTCCGGCGCCGTGAACTGGCAGCCCCGCAACCGCGCGAAGGCACCAGGCGAGATGATGCGGAACTCGCTCGCCCACGTGGCACGCGGTGCCGACGCGGTGATGTTCTTCCAGTGGCGTGCCTCGCAGGCGGGGGCCGAGAAGTTCCACTCGGCGCTCGTGCCGCACGCCGGGCCCGACAGTCAGATGTTCCGCGACGCCACCGAGCTGGGCGCCGCGGTCGCAGCCTTGGCGCCGCTGACCGGGTCACGGGTGCAGGCGCGCACGGCGTTGGTCTGGGACTACGAGGCATGGTGGGCTCTCGAGCTCGACGCGCATCCCAGCGAGCTGACGTACATGGACCGCATGCGT